>JAJQFX010000267.1 GCA_021200895.1 Clostridiales bacterium
GCTTCATCAAGAACTTCGTCAAGTATCAGACCAACGACCTGGGCAAGAGCCTGGTGGCCGCTGGCCCTCAGCTGGACTAAGCTGCTGACAGCGCAAACCCCCGCATAACCCCATAATCAAGCGCCGCATCCCTTCCGGGGTGCGGCGCTTTTGCGTGCAAAAAGGAACCGCCGCCAGCGGGTCACGCTGGCGGCGGAATGCTTCTTTGTATGATTCAATCAGAACAGGCCCACGATTTTGCCGTTTTCGTCAATGTCGATGCGCTCGGCGGCGGGCACCTTGGGCAGGCCGGGCGTGGTCATAATGTCGCCGGTCTGGGCGACGATGAACCCGGCCCCGGCGCTGACCTTCACCTTGGTCACGTTGACGGTGAAGCCCTCCGGCCGTCCCAGCAGGGTGGGGTCGTCAGAGAGGGAGTACTGGGTCTTTGCCACGCAGATGGGCAGATTGCCGTAGCCCAGCTCCTCCAGCTTGGCGATGGACTGCTCCGCAGCCTTGGAATAGGTCACGCCAGCGCCGCCGTAGACCCGCTGCACCAGCGTCTCCAGCTTGGCCTTGATGGGGGCGTCCAGGGGATAGGCAAACTGGAAGTCATGGGGCTGCTCACACAGCCGCAGCACTTCTTCCGCCAGTTCCACGCCGCCTGCGCCGCCTTTGCCCCAGACCTCGCTCATGGCTACGTTGACACCCAACTCCCGGCACTTGCTGCGAATCAGCTCCAGCTCGGCGTCGGTGTCGTTGGTGAAGCGGTTGATGGCCACCACGCAGGGCAGGCCGAACACCTGGGTGATGTTCTCAACGTGCTTGAGCAGGTTGGGCAGGCCCTTCTCCAGGGCCTCCAGGTTCTCCTGGCCCAGCTGGGCCTTGGGGACGCCGCCGTTGTATTTCAGCGCCTTCACCGTGGCGACGATGACCACCGCATCTGGGTCCAGCCCGGCGGCCCGGCTCTTGATGTCCAGGAACTTCTCCGCACCCAGGTCTGCGCCGAAGCCCGCTTCCGTCACCACATAGTCCGCCAGCTTCAGGGCGGTGTCGGTGGCGGCGACGGAGTTGCAGCCGTGGGCGATGTTGGCAAAGGGGCCGCCGTGGACGATGGCGGGATTGTGCTCCAGGGTCTGCACCAGGTTGGGCTTGATGGCGTCCTTCAGCAGGACGGTCATGGCTCCCTCCGCCTTCAAATCGTGGGCGGTGACGGGGTTCCCCTTCCGGTCATAGGCCACGATGATGCTGGCCAGCCGCCGCTTCAAATCCATCAGGTCGGAGGACAGGCACAGCACCGCCATGATTTCCGAGGCCACGGTGATGTCGAAGCCGTCCTCTCTGGGGACGCCCTGCATCCGGCCCCCCAGGCCGTCGATGACGTTGCGAAGCTGCCGGTCGTTCATATCCATGCAGCGCTTCCAGGTGATGTTCTTCACGTCGATGTCCAGTTCGTTGCCCTGCTGAATGTGGTTGTCCAGCATGGCGGCCAGCAGGTTGTTGGCCGCGCCGATGGCATGGAAGTCGCCGGTGAAGTGGAGGTTGATGTCCTCCATAGGGATGACCTGGGCGTAGCCGCCCCCCGGCCGCGCCCCCCTTGATGCCGAACACCGGCCCCAGGGACGGCTCCCGGAGGCACAGGAGGGTCTTTTTCCCCAGCAGGGAGAGGGCGTCCGCCAGCCCCACGGAGGTGGTGGTTTTCCCCTCCCCGGCGGGGGTGGGGTTGATGGCGGTGACCAAAATCAGCTTGCCCTTCCGGGGCACGCCCTTCAGGGAGGAGATGTCGATTTTCGCCTTGTACTTGCCATAGTGCTCCAGCAGGGCGGGGTCGAAACCGGCCTGCTCGGCCACCTGGTCAATGGGATAAAGTTCCGTGCTCTGTGCGATTTCAATATCGGTTTTCATGGGAGGCTCCACCTTTCTCATCATATGTGACTGTCTGAGGCGCTGCGGCGGTTCCGTCCTGAAACGGAAAAAGCCAGCCCCCCAGACCAACATTGGCCCAGACGGTCGGCACAGTTCCCACCATATTCCCTGTGGTTCCATCCACTTCCGTCAGTCATATGGCTACCCTTAAAGTACCATCAACTTCCCGATTTGTCAACCGTTTTTTTGGCTGAAGAATTGCAAAAACGGGGAAAAATCAAAGTTACGATTGACTAACTGCCGGGAAAGCTGTTACAATCATAACCAAGATATGAGGGAGTAGTCGGCGCCCGGCGGGCGCGGCAAGTCAACATACTGGTGTGATGAGCGCCTGGCTTGCCTCCTCAATGATGAGACTCATGTGCTGCTTTTGCCACGCAATGGGTCTGTTTTTTACCCTCAACGTCAGCGGCGGGCAGCCTTGCCCGCCGTTTTTTGCGCCGTGCGCCCCACTGGAGGAATTAAAAAATGGATTTACTGTCGCTGTTGCTGCTGGCCGTAGGGCTTTCCATGGACGCCTTTGCTGTCTCCGTCTGCAAAGGCCTGGCACTGAACAAGCTGACGTTCAAGGCCCAGCTCATTGTGGGGGCCTGGTTCGGCGGCTTCCAGTTCCTGATGCCTATGATCGGCTATGCCCTGTCCAGCCGCTTTGAGCGGTATATCGACGCCATCGCCCCCTGGATCGCCTTCGGCCTGCTGCTGCTGATTGGCGGAAACATGGTGCGGGAGGCCCTGGGGAAGGAAACAGAGGAGGCCAACAGCAGCCTGGCCGCCGGAGAGATGTGCATGATGGCTATTGCCACCAGCATTGACGCCCTGGCGGTGGGGGTCACCTTCACCTGCGTCAACGTGGAGCTGATCGCCAGCTGGAGCGTGCTGGCCAACACGGTGCTGGGCTGCGTCCTCATCGGTATCACCACCTTCCTGCTGTCCATGATCGGCGTGCGGGTGGGCAATGTCTTTGGCAGCCGGTACGAGAAGAAGGCAGAACTGGCCGGCGGTATCATTTTGATTCTGCTGGGGGTCAGGATACTGGTGGAGCATTTTATTGGGTGAAGGATATAACAGGGCGCGGGGGGGGGTTTTACCCCCCCCCCATTTACCGCGGCGTTTGATTTTTTTGGTGGGGTTTTACCCCCCCCCCCCCCCCCGGGGCATTATAAAAAAAAAAGCGGGC
>JAJQFX010000028.1 GCA_021200895.1 Clostridiales bacterium
GGTGTTCAAAATCACAGGGGCGGTGGCGGCGGTGTACACCTGGCCGTTGGTGCTGGTGATTTCCGCGTCGTAGTCAATGACCAGGCTGCCGTTGACCGCATCGGCGTAATTGTCCGCCGTCACGTCGGCGGAGCCGTCGCCGTCGGTGTCGATGCCGGTGACGTAGCCGCCGGGGACGCAGACGGAGACGCCCTCCTCGTCCTCGATCTCCGGGTAGGCCACGGCGGAGACGATGGACATGACCCAAGCGTCCGCGCCGGAATTATAACTCCAGGTATAGTCGGTGTTGTTGGCCAGGTTCAGGGTGGATTCAATGTATTCCTTGTCAGAGGAAACCGCCTGAGTTTCCGAGGCGGAAGCCGAGGTGGCTGCCGATTCTGCCGCCGTTTCCGACGTAGATGCCGTGGATGCCGCCGATTCAGCGCCTGAGGATGTGCTGCCGCAGGCGGCCAGACTCAGCACCATGGCCAGGGCGCAGAGCAGCGCGGTGAATTTCTTCATGGGAAAACCTCCTTCATTGGTTTCGGTTATCCTACCATAACTACCTTGAAAAAAGATTGAAGGATTCCATCTTTTTTCAAGGTTTTTGTGGTATAGTAAAAATCACACAACAGTACGCACAGAGAGGAGATGCCGGTGATGAAGCTGCTGCTGATAGAGGACGAGCCCCGGATGGCGGAAGCTCTGAGGGAGCTTTTGCGGCAGGAGGGATACGATGTGGACTGCTTCTTTCGCGGGGACGAGGGCCTCACGGCCATTTGCAGCGGGCAGTATGACGGGGTCATCCTGGACGTGATGCTGCCCGGCCTGTCCGGGGTGGAGGTGGCGGCCCGGAGCAGGCAGCGGGGCGTCCGCACCCCCATTTTGATGCTCACCGCCAAGGGGGAGCTGGAGGACAAGGTGCTGGGCCTGGACGCCGGGGCCGACGATTACGTCACGAAGCCCTTCCAGCCCCGGGAGCTGCTGGCCCGGGCGCGGGCCCTGTGCCGCCGGGGGATGCCCCTGGTGGACGACCGGCTGTGCATGGGCGATTTGGCGCTGGACGTGAAATCCCTGACGCTGTACTGCACCGCCACCGGCCAGAGCGTCCACCTCAGCGAGAAGGAGTGCCGGGTGCTGGAGTACCTGCTCACGAATCAGAAGCAAATCCTGTCAAAGGAGCAGCTGGCGGTGAAGATCTGGGGCTATGAGGACGAGGCGGAGTACAACAAGGTGGAGGTCTACATCTCCTTCGCCCGGAAGAAGCTGGCCTTCGTCGGCTCCCAGGTGGAAATCAAGGCGGTGCGGGGAGCCGGATATGAATTGAGGTGAGAACGTGACTAGGAAGCGGCAGAGCAGCGCCTTTCAGCGTTCCCGGCGGCAAATCGTGGCGGTCATCATGGCGGTGTTCCTGCTGCTGTTTGCCGTCACCCTGGCCGCCATTTATATCCTCAGCTATCAGGAGCTGTATCAGGACAATCAGGATATGCTGGAGACGTATGTGAACCAGTACCGGGAGAACGGCAACCCCAGTGAGATACAGCGGATGGAGGCATCACCTCCGGGGAACAGCCCTCCGGAGCAGGACGAGCCGCCGGACCATGACAGTACCCGGTACCTGCTCTCCTCCTTCTACTCCGTGGCCTTTGACGGGGACGGGGAGCCCTTCAGCGTGGACATGGGCGACGGCACGCTGTACACGGAGGGGCAGCTCTCCGGCGTGGCGGAAAGCATCCTGGGGACTGGCCAGAGCCAGGGGACTTATGGCAACTTCGTCTACTGCGTCGCTGCGGAGGACGGCTATACCCTTGTGGTGCTGATGGACAATACCCTGGTCTCCGACAGCTTCACCACCCTGTTCCGCAACGCGCTGCTCCTGGGGGCGGTCATGGTGGCGGCCCTCTTCCTGTGCGCCATCGGCCTGGCCCGCTGGATCATTCGCCCCCTGGAGGAGAGCGACCACCGCCAGCGGCAGTTCCTCTCCGACGCGGGACACGAACTGAAAACCCCGGTGTCCGTGGTGGAGGCCAACGCAGAACTGCTGGAGCGGGAAATCGGTGAGAGCCGGTGGCTCAGCAACATCCGCTCCGAGAGCGGCCGGATGGCCGGGCTGGTCAGCGAGCTGCTGACCCTGGTGCGGGCGGAGCGGGGAGCACCTCAGATGGAGCCGCTGGACTTTAGCCGCCTGGTGCTGGGCGGGGTGCTCCCCTTTGAGGGGGTGGCCTTTGAGCAGGGGCGGACGCTGGAGGAGCAAATCGACGAGCATATCACCATTCCGGGCAACCCCAGCCAGCTGAGCCAGCTGGTCTCCATCCTGATGGATAACGCCCTCTCCCACAGCGAAGGAGCGGGCGGCATCGCCATCGCGCTGCGCCAGGAGCGGGGGGAGGCGGTGCTGACGGTCTCCAACCCCGGCTTCATCGAAGTGAACGTCCAGCTTGTCGTAGTTTTTCTGGAGGCGGTGCTGACGGTCTCCAACCCCGGCTTCATCCCGGAGAAAGACCGCTCGGAGATTTTTGTCCGCTTCTTTCGCAGCGACGCCGACCGCAGCGGCGCCGGACACTACGGTCTGGGCCTGACCATCGCTCAGACCATCGTGGAGGCCCACCAGGGGGAAATTCAGGTGGATTGCAGCCACGGGCGGGTCGCCTTTACCGCCTGCCTCCCCACCGGGGAGAAAAAGCGCCGCAGAGGCGGGCAGGGTGTCAAGAGAAACATGGATGATCCCCTGTGAAGGTACATGGGGAACAGTTCCCCGCAAAAGGCAATGTCATCAACTTAAGGATTTTTCCTTAGGGAACCTCTGAATAAATGGACGAGAGCGGATTGCGAGGAAATTTGCGTCAGAAAAAGGCGCAAAAACGCAGGAATCCTGACGGATTTCAAGGCTTTGCAACGCATTTATGGCGGAAATTTGCCGCAAGACACCGAAGTGTATTTGTTCAGAGGTTCCTTAGGTAAGGATTGATAAAGGAAATCAGTTCTTGCCCTCCCGGCGGGCCCCCTTTCTCGCTCCGCCGAGAAAGGGGGGAAAGAGGG
>JAJQFX010000096.1 GCA_021200895.1 Clostridiales bacterium
GGGCAAACGCTTTATTTCCTTATAGTATCCTTGCCCAAGGAGCGTAATTCCCTTACATTGATGACATTGCCCTGAGAGGGGAACCGACAACAGCCGGTGGAGGAGTTCCTATGCGGAACGAATTTCAAGGTTGATTTCCGTGTTGCCACACGGCGCAACCTGTGCTATCATGGTAGAAAAACGGAACGGGAGGGATGCCCTGTGGCGGGGCAGCTGCGTCAGGTGAATTTGGAACAGGGCCTGCCCACGGTGGAGCAGGCCCTTCGGCGGCTGGACAGCGAGCTCATCACCAGCAAGCGGCTGGGATACGCCGCGGTGAAGCTGATCCACGGCTACGGTTCCTCCGGAAGGGGCGGGAAGATTCGGGTGGCCGTCCGGCGGGAGCTGTCCGCCCGGCAGAAGCGGGGGCAAATCGCCGGGTTTGTCCCCGGAGAGAAGTTCTCCATCTTCGAGGAGGAGACCCGCCAGGCCCTCCAGCGCTGTGACGCCCTCCGGCGGGACCAGGATTTGGAGCGGTACAACAACGGCGTCACCTTTGTCATCCTTTGAATCCGACTCGTTTCTGAAAAGCCGCTGCACGAATGCAGCGGCTTTTTCAGTGTTACAGTATAGTCAGCTCCGGCTCCAGAGACTCCTCCGTGGCGGCGCACACCGCCAGGTGCAGCCCCTCCTCCGGGAAGGACACCAGCGCCGCCCCGATGCCGTCCACCCCCACGGAGAGGGGGTGGAGCGTCACCTCCGAGCCGCGGAGCACCCCCCGCATCCCGCAGCGGCCGGTGCATTTCGCCGCCGCCTCCTTCAGCACCCACAGGTCGAAGAAGGCGGCCGGGGGCAGCGCCGCCAGCTGGGCCTGTTCGGTGGGGGAGAACTGCCGGGCCACGTTGGCCCGCAGAGGACGCTCCCCCTCCAAATCCACCCCCACCGGGCAGGGGGCCACGGCGCACACCGCCCATCCGGCGGCGTGGGACAGATTGAAGTGAAACCCCGGCGCGTCCGGGAAAACAGGCTTTCCCTCCGGGGTGCAGCCCAGGGCTAAATCAGGAGGCAGCCCCGCCTCCTCCGCCGCCAGGGCCAGCAGCCGGTGGGCGGCCTGGTGGAGGGACTCCCCCTCCTTGGGCCGGGCGGCCAGCAGGCGAATCTTCATCTCAGCGCAGGCGGCCATAGAGCCAGGTCAGTTCCCGCAGCTTCCAGGCTACCTCATCGTTCAGCGCCTCCATCCGCACCCGCCAACTCCAGTTGTGGGGGCCTTCCGTGCCGGGGGTGTTCATCCGGGCGTCCCCGCCCAGCCCCAGCACGTCCTGCAAGGGTGCCATAGCCAGGGAACAGACGCTGCCCCAGGCTCCGGCGATGACGCCCCAGTTCAGGCCCTCGTCCTCCCGCAGGCGGAGGTAGCGCCAGGCGTAGCTCCGCTGGTCATCATTGGCCTGGTCGAACAGCCATTGGAGGAAGGTGGGGGTGTCGTGGGTGCCGGTGTACATGACGGCGTCGGGGACGCAGTGGTGGGGCAGGAAGGAACTGCCGCCCCCCACATCGTTGAAAGCGTCGGTCAGCACCCGCATACCGGGCAGGCCGGAGCCCTGGATGAAGCGGTAAACCTCCTCGCTGATGTCCCCCAAATCCTCGGCGATGAACTCCGCCTCCGGCACGTTTTGGCGGAGGGCGTCCAGCAGCGCCATGCCGGGGCCGGGCCGCCAACGGCCCTCCAGGGCGCTTTCCGCCGTGGCGGGAATCTCCCAATAGGTGTGGAAGCCCCGGAAGTGGTCAATGCGTATCACGTCATAGAACCGGCTGGTGCGGCGGATGCGGCTGCACCACCACTGATAGCCGTCGGCGGCGTGAACGGGCCAGTTGTATAGCGGGTTGCCCCACAGCTGCCCGGTGGCGGAGAACATATCCGCCGGAACTCCCGATACGAAGGTGGCCCGGCGCGTCTGCGGGTCCACCTGGAACAACTGCGGATGCACCCACACGTCCACGGAGTCGGGGGAGACGTAGAAGGGGATGTCCCCGATAAGCTTGATGCCCCGCTCATTGGCATACTGCCGCAGGGCGCGCCATTGGCGGTGGAACAGGTATTGACAGAACACATGATAGCCGATTGGCTCCGCCAGCTCCTCCCGGTACGCCGCCAGCGCCGAGGGCTGACGGGCTATCAAATCTTCGTCCGGCCAGTCCACCAGCTTGCAGCCGAACTTCTCCCCGCAGGCCAGGAACAGGGCCAGGTCGGGCAGCCAGTCCCCCTGTTCGGCGGCGAAGGCGTCCACCTGGGCCATCACGTCGGGACGGGTGCGGGCCGTCTCGTAGGCCCGGTGGAGCAGCATTCCGTGGATCTCATTGACCCAGCCGTAGTTCACCCTGTCCACGTCGTAGTAGTGGTAAGGGGCCAGGTCAGACCATTGCAGCAGGCCCTCCTCCACCAGGGTGGGCAGGTCGATGAGCAGCGGGTTCCCCGCCGCAGAGGAGGGGGACATATAGGGGGAGTTGCCCTCTCCCGGAGGGACGAGGGGGAGGATTTGCCAGTAGCTCTGTCCGGCCTTCTGGAGGAAGTCCACATAGTGCCGGGCTTCCCGGCCCATGGAGCCGATGCCATAGTCGCCGGGGAGGGAGGTCAGGTGCAGCAGGATGCCGCTGGAGCGGGGGAACATAGTATCATATCCTTTCGATGGACGATGCCATATCATCGCAAAATGTTGGTACAATTATAAAGGATAAATGGGGGCGCGTCAAGGTGATGGTGCGGGTTTGGGGATGGAATCCTTACGCTTCTTGCCGCCCCTGAAAGGGTAAGGAGGCGCAACGCGCCGGAAATGCCGCTTGACGGTGGAGGGGTTGCCAACGGGGCGTTCCTTAGAGAAGGAATGATAAAGGAGATAGGTGTTTTCCCTCCGGGGGCCCTATTTCTCGCTCCGCCGAGAAATAGGGGAAAGAGGGCGGCTCAAGAGGGTGGCCTGTGCCCCCCCCCTCTTAAGAATCTCCCCGTATCAGGCAACCGGCTTGCGCCTTGTCTCTGCCG
>JAJQFX010000072.1 GCA_021200895.1 Clostridiales bacterium
TAGTGGAAGACGCCGACCGCTACGGACTGTTCGTTGCGGTACATACCGAAGCCCGTGCTGAAGGTGGTCGGTTCGTAGGGGGTGTAGGGTACGGGGTGCAGTGCGGAGAGTGCCGCTGCGTGCGCTCCGACCACCTGTACCCGTTCGTCGATGGTGTCAATTCTTCTATAGGCGTTCCAGAGCTGGTCTCCGGTGACGGCGTCTGTGCTTCCCTGGTAGATACCACCGTTTGCCAGACCTGTTATGGTATTGCCGCCCATATTGATACCCTCTTCGCTGATGTTGATATTGCCGACCTTTATGCTCTCAAATTCGGGGTTTTTAGAGACGGTGATATTGTCTCCCGCCGTCATAGACGAGGAGTTGATGGCGTCCCACATGTTCTGTAATGTTGCGTTAAGATGCGGGTTATCCGCCGCGAGATTCTGAGATCCGTAGCTTGTATTACCCGTGTCAGTTGTTGTTGCAGAATTTGTGTTATCTGCGTCGCTGGCGGAGTTAGCGCTTCCGGCGGTATTTGTCGAGGGAGCGGAGGGATATGTGACATCGAAGCGTCCGCTCTCTTTGTCATATGCGCTCTCGTTTCCGGTTATCCTTTCGGCTATGGAAGATCCGAGATTGTGGAGTTTATTCTCTACTTCATTAAGCTGGCTCAGGTTCACGGCGTCAGTGTCTTTTTATCCTCTTGCTACATTGGATATTATGACCGCGCTCCCCTCACCGTCAGCAAAGGTAAGCCTGTTTACCATGTTAGCATCCGTATACTTTACGGATATACTATCCAGCGCTTTGAGCTGCGCTACGTTTACGGCATCGGTATCAAGCGCACCGGCCGCAAGACCGGTGAGCTGACGGGTGAAGGCAATGCCACTTGCACCTTGACCGCTAGGGTCGCCGATGGAGACTACGCCGCCTCTTGTAACAGGTACACTATCTTCACCGTCCAAGTCCCCCTTGAGGGTTTCCTTTACGCTGTCTATATCTGCACCGCTGGGAACGTATATAGCTTTAAAAAGAGGTCTATCGGTGTAGGATTCATAGCCGATGGCTACGCTGCTTTCGTAAGTTGCCTTTGCATTGCTTCCTACTGCGGTGGCATACTTAACTGCCTCAGCATTGCTTCCTACTGCCGTTGCATACTCCTCTAATGCCTGTGCATTGCCTCCAAATGCGGAAGAATACATCTCTGTCGCCTGTGCCTTGCCTCCGAATGCGGAGCTGTAGATAAAACTCGCACTTGCTTCAGCCCCGAATACTGAGTTATATGATCCATAGGAAGTACTTGCACCAGTCCCAAATACGGAGTTACGCGCACCATCGGGAACGCTTGCATACGCTCCAATTGCGATGTTTCCGTCATAGCCAGGGCCAGCATTAATGTTTGCATTATTCCCAATTGCGATGCTGTCGCCCCCAGTTGCAACTGAATATGTTCCAATTGCAATGCTTCCAGTGCCTGTCGCACTTGCAGCGTCTCCAATTGCGATGGCACCAGACCCATCGGCTATTGATTGTAATCCAATTGCGACGGTTGCCCCGTTAATTACATCCCCTTCCGTGATGTCAAGTAGCATTATACCGGCATCGCCCCCATTACCCATCGCAGCCATGTTCTGCGCGGATACATTAGGCACGACGTCGCCGCTCGTACCTGTGGCTATCGCCGACTCTACAACCTCGCCAAGGGTATTCTCTTCCGCGTCATTCGCCTCAGCCACCCCCGTAAAAGGCGGCAGGGTGAGCGCTGCGATGAGCAGCCAGGCGGTAATGAACTTTGTTCTTCTCTGTCTTTTCATTGTCGACAACCTTCCTTGCCTTTTTATTCTCATTTCTTATTGAAGTCTATGGTTACTGCGTTAAATAGCCGCTGTATCTCAGCGTTTATGTCCGTAGCCGGCGAGGCGGCTATCACCGAGTTTGCGGGTATGACTACCGTTATCCCCTTCTTATTGCCCTTAAGCCACTCGCTAGTTACACGGCGGAATTCGACCATAAGCAGACCCGATATACGCGAGAACTCTGCCTGGTAGCGCGCCGCAAGCTGCGCCTGTTTCTGGACGAGGCGCGGGTCGTTCTCCTTTACCTTGCCAAGTCCCTTCCTGAAAGAATCCATCTCGGCGTCGAGCTCCTTTTTAAGATTGTCGACACGGCGCTGTCCCTCCTTGCCGGGGTTACTTGCGTCGATGACGCGCGCCACGTCGACCACCGCCACCTCCTGTCCCCGTGCTGGTATGGCCTGTAAGGCGAATACCAGCGCCGTGACGGATAAAAACAGGGATACGAGCCGTCCTATACCTTTTACCGTAAACATCACAATCACCCCTTTCTCTTCCCATTTTTGAGTCCTAAACCGAGGCCGCCGTGTCCCTTATATTTCCCTTAAACCTCCCCTCCATTTCCTACGGTCGGCCACGGCATATATAGCCTGTCACAATAAGCGCGTAGAACAGATATAAAACTGCCGTGAATAAGCCACGGCAGAGCGAGCCCCCGGCGCGGCGGACTTAATGCCGTGCAGAAGGGGCTTAATCCTTATGACCTATAAAAACTGCCCGTAAGTGGTACAGAAAAGAGAGCGCCGGTAAAACGCCGGTAGGACAAAAAGTCTCCTGTCGTCGCCAAAGCGGTTATATTAACGATTACATTATACGTATGTGAGGACTGTTCTTTATCACTAGGCGATATCTTACCGCTGCGTACAGTTGAAAGCTTTGCCTTGTGCGAACCGTGAGACTCTTCATCTTGCGAAGAATCTTCGGATATAAAGACCTCTTCAAAAACAAAATCCTCGGCGTCGGCTAAATAAGCGTCACCGGCGTATGGAAGTGAGAGAAAAAGGGTAAACGAGACGATACAGAAAATCAGGAACACATTTACTAAACCATTAGAAATATTTAATGGGGGGGGTAATGCCAGTTCAATGTTTTAGATATGAACTTTAACCGACAAGTTCCCATCTAATCATACACTCCATCATGACCTTAATTGTAATATAAGCATTATATTAC
>JAJQFX010000148.1 GCA_021200895.1 Clostridiales bacterium
AACCGTGTCCAATTTCTACCCCCTCCGTGTCCAGTTTTAGTTTATCACTTCAGGGGATGGTTTCTTAGATACAGTTCTTTAAAGGAACAACGGCTTGCCCTTGCCAGGGCGGGGCTCTCTTTATATATGGTTCTTTCAATGAACAACGGCTTGCCCTCCCGGCGGGCCCCATTTCTTGTCCCGCCAAGAAATAGGGCCCCCGGAGGGAAACAACATTGTTCCTTCAACGAACCGTATCTAAGGAGATTCCACCCCTCCGCCTCCGACCGAGGCACCTCCGCCGTCAAGCGGCATTTCCGGCGCGTTGCGCCTCCCTACCCTTTCAGGGGCGGCAGGAGCCGTGAGGGCAGCCCCTCACCGCTTCCCGTCCAACTCCTTCGTCTGCTCCCGCACCAGGGCGCACAGCTCCTCCGCCATCTCCGAGTCGGCGGCTTCGGCGGCGATGCCCAGGGCGGAGGCCCGTATCAGGGGCGTGATCCATACGCTGCCGCTGCCCACGGTGAAGCGCAGGCCGTCGGGCATATGCTCCGCTTGGGGGTACTTCTCCCCCAGGGCCCGCATCAGCTCCCCCCGGCTATGCTCCAGCTGCACCTCCGTCCGGCAGACGGCGCAGGCGGGGAGGGTGGCCACCAGCCGGTTCAGCCCCAGCCCGGTGCGGCCCATATGGCTGCAAATCAGGCAGGCGGCATAGACCCCGTCCCACAGGGCGGGATGGGCGGCGTAGCACTCCCGCCCGGCGCAGCCGTCCCGGGCGAGGCGGTACAGGGTGCAGCCGAACTGCTCCGCCAGCTTCTCCGCCGAGGCGGGGGCGGCGGAGGGGACGGCCAGCGTCCGCTCCCCCCGCTCCATCAGAATGGCCAGCACCAGCAGCAGGAGCTGCTCTCCGCCGATGCGCTGGCCCTGTTCGTCCACGGCGGAGAGGGTGCCCTCGGTGCCGAGCCGAAAGACGGGGACGCCCTTCCGCTCCTTATGCTCCACCGTCACCCCCAGCAGGGTCAGCCCCTCCGCCAGGAGGCGGTTCTCCAGCCCGTTGTGGGAGACGATGACCGTCACCTTCGGCAACGGGGAGGTGGCCACGGAACGGGCGGCGTCGGTGAGCCAGCTGCGGTCTACCTCGCCCGTCACCCGCTCTCCGCCGATTTGGCCCGGCGCGGCCCGGTACACCGCCTCCCGCAGCAGTCCCTGTTCCAGCCGACGCTGCCGCGCCCGGGAGAAGGGCAGGCCGTCCCCGTCCAGGCAGTGGATGCGCCCATCCTCTCCCCGCTGCTCCAGGAACAGGGAGACGGGGACGGCGGCGGAGCGGGCGAACCAGGCCGCGGCCATCTCGGTGGTGCCGTCGCGGAGTAACACATCTTCCCCGGCGGCGGTGATACCGGCGGAGGCCGCCCGCAAGAGCGCCTGACAGCCGGAGCCGCCGAAGCCCCCCAGCCCCACTTTACCCTCGCTGCCCAGAATGCTGCCGATGGTCACCAGCAGCTCCGGGGTCAGGTCGATGCCCAGCTTGCCGGACAGGGTGCCGTCGTCTCCGAACAGCATCTGTCCCCGGCTGGCCCCGGCGGTCAGGGAGGCGTTCAGCCTGGCTCCGGCGGCCACCCGCAGGCCGGGCCACACCTTGACGCCGGGGTGGAGGATGGCGTTCTCCTCCGCCACCGCGTCCTCCCCCAGCACGGTGTGGTCGGACATGACAGCCCCCTTGCCCAGGGAGGCACCCCGGCACAGGATGGCGGCTGTGGCAGCGGCCCCGTCTCCCACGGCGGCCCCCAGCACCAGACTGCCCTGGACGGCGACCCGCTTGCCCACGGTGCTGCCCCGCTCCAGCACGGTATGGGGGCCGATCATGGCCCCCTGACCCAGGGAGACCCCCGGCCCGATCCAGCAGGGCGGCAGCACCTCCACCCCCTCTGGCAGCGGCTCCTCCGACCAGACGCCCCCCTTCCGCTGGGGCAGGGTCATGTCCAGCTTCACCTTGCCGTCCAGGGCATCCCTGGCGGCAGCCAGCAGCGCCTCCGGCGTGCCCACGTCCCGCCAGTAGCCGTAAGGTGTCTGGGTCTGGATGGGGATGCCCTGCTCCAGCAGATGGGGGAACAGGTCCAGGCTGAAATCGCTGGTCTCCCCCGCCGGGATGTGGTCTAACATCTCATGGCGGAACAGGTAGATGCCGGTATTGACCTGGTTGGTGAACACCTGGGACCAGCCCGGCTTCTCCACAAAGCGGAGCACCCGGCCCGCCTCATCGGTGTGTACCAGGCCGTACTCCAGAGGGTTGGCCGCCTTGTGGAGCAGGAGGGTGGCTGCCGCCCCTGCCTTCTGGTGGGCGGTGATGGCGGCGGAGAGGTCAAAGTCACAGACGCAGTCGCCGGGCAGCACCAGGAAGTCCTCCTCCCCCTCCAGGAAGTCCCGGCAGGCTCCCACGCTGCCCGCCGTCCCCAGGGGGGCGTCCTCGGTGAAATAGGTCAGGCGCATCCCCCAGTCGCTGCCGTCCCCGAACCAGGCGCGGATGACCTCCGGCATACAGTGGAGGGTGACGGCGGCCTCGGTGACGCCGCTGCGCCGCAGCAGGAGCAGGATATGCTCCAGCAGCGGCCTGCCCAGCAGGGGGATCATGGGCTTGGGCAGCTCTGTGGTGACGGGGCGGAGGCGGGCGCCCTGCCCGCCGGAAAGGATGATGGCTTTCATCGTCTGTGGTACCTCCATGACAGCAAGATGGGTCGGTTTGTTCCCGGTGAGTTTAACCGGATTCGGGGGCGGGTATTCATGCGCTTTGCTGGCAAGGTTTTTCGATTAGAGGAGGCTCCTTAGGCAAGGTTCTTTGAGGGAACAGTGTTGTTTCCCTCCCGGCGGGGTAGTGCTCCTTAGATGTGGTTCTTTATAGAGAATTTGTCCGGCCTTCCCTTGCCAGGGAAGCGGGGGCTTACTTTTCTCGCTCCGCCGAGAAAAGTAACAAAAGAGGGCGGCTTAGGG
>JAJQFX010000087.1 GCA_021200895.1 Clostridiales bacterium
AGGCCGGGTGGTTGGGGGAGTCGGGGTAGTGCTGGGTCTCCAGGCAGAAGCCGCCCCGCTTGGGGTAGACCACCCCGCCCTTGCCGTGGCCCACCGGGTCGGTGTGGACGAAGTTGGCGGAATAGAACTGGACGGCGGGCTGGGTGGTGTAAACGTCCATCAGGATGCCGGAGCGGGGGCTGAACGCCGTAGCCACCGGCGTCTCCAGGGAGGGCAGGTCGAGGATGAAGTTATGGTCATAGCCGCCGCCGAAGTGGAGCAGCGGGTCGTCGGCCTCGATGTCCCGGGAAATGGCCTTGGGTACGGTGAAGTTGAAGGGGTCCTCCGGGGCCAGGTCGCGGATGACGCCGGTGGGGATGCTCTCGCCGTCCGCCTCGGTGATGCGGCTGGCGTTCAGCTGCAACACGGTGTCCAGGGCGGTACCGGAGGCGTGGCCGGACAGGTTGAAGTAGGCGTGGTTGGTCAGGTTGAGGACTGTGGGCTTGTCAGTGGAAGCCTGATAGTCCAGCACCAGCCCGTCCTGCTCTGTCAGGGTGTAGGTGATGGTCAGGGTGACGGCGCCGGGGTAGCCGTCCTCCCCGTCGGGGCTGGTGCGGCGCAGCACCAGGGAGTCCCCCTCCACGGCGGCGTCATACACCTCGAAGCAGAAGTTGCCGTGGAGGTGGTTCCGCCCCTCGTTGGGGGTCAGCTGCACCTCGTTCCCCTCCAGGGGGAAGCGGCTGCCGGAGATGCGGTTGGCGTACCGGCCCACGAAGGCCCCGTAGTAGCAGCCGCCCTGCTCATAGTCCGCCACGCTGTCATAGCCCAGCACCACGTCGATGGGCTGGCCGTCCCGGTCAGGGACGATGAGGGACTGCACCGTGCAGCCGAAGTCCAGCACCACCGCCTTGCAGCCGTGGCTGTTGGCCAGGGTGTAGGCGGTGACGGGTTGGCCGGAGCGGGTGACGCCGAAGGGTGCGCTTGTGATGGACATAGACGATTCCTCCCAGTGATGATTGCAGAAAGTGCGGAGCCGAACGGGGTCGGCTCCGCAGGATGGGACAAATTTACAAGTTTAGATGTTCTCAATAAAATCGTTGACGAAGTACAGCGCCACGCCCACGCAGGTGGACCAGTTCAGGTAGCGGCTCAGCTTCAGGTACTTGCCGTCGGTATCGAAGGGGCTGAGGCTGCGCAGACGCAGGCGGAGATCCTCCAGATAGGGGCTCATAAACTGGGCCAGTACGCCGCCCAGCACCACGTCGCAGTCCAGCACCATGCGGATATTGTTGATGCCGTAGGACAGGTGATCCAGATAGTCATTCCAAATCTTCTGATACTCCAGGTTGCCATGCTCCAGAGCGTCGAAGAACTCCTCCCGGCTGATGCCCAGGTCGGTGGAGATGCGGGCGGTGGAGCAGTAAGCCTCCAGGCAGCCCCGGCGTCCGCAGGTGCAACGCTGACCACCGGGCACGATGCACATATGGCCGAACTCGCCGGAGTGGTGATGATGGCCCATGTAACGGGCGCCGTCCAGCAGCACAGCGCCGCCTACGCCCCGCTGAATGGAGAGGTAGACCATGTTCTCATGCTCGGCATGGTTCCACCACTCCGCCATGCCACCGGCGTTGGCGTCGTTCTCCACATGGCAGGGGTAGGGGATGTGGGAGGTCAGCTGTTCAAAGGTCAGGTTCTCCTGAGACAGGGTGCGGGACAGTGAGATGATGCCGCTCTCCTCATCCGGGATGCCGGGCAGAGCGATGCCCACGCCCAGGAGGGCGGTGCGGTCGATCTGGTTCTTGTCGATAAAGCTCTCCAGCAGGCTGGCGACCCCTTCAAAGTAGGCGTCGGAAATCTCAAAGGCGCGCTCAATATGCTCCTGATACAGCACCTTGGCCCGCAGGTCGATGCAGACCAGGTGAATGTGGTAGTTGGAGAGCATGATGCCGATGCTGCACTTGATGGCGGCGTTCAGGCCGATGGCCCGGGGCTTCCGCCCGCCGGTGGAATCGAAGGTGCCCTGGGTCTCCAGCAGACCGGCATCCTGCAGCTCCTTCAGGTTCTGGCCCACGGTGGGCAGGCTCAGGTTCAGGTTGTGCGCCACGTCCTGCTTGGTGACAGGGGTAGGGGAGGAATAGATATAGCGGAACACGCGGTTCCGGTTCTGCCGACGCAGCTCAGCGGTGTTATAGGTGGTCATGGGGATCATCCTTTCAATATTTAGTGGGATTCCTTTTGAAAAAGAGTATTCAGCTTTCCCTTAGTTTACCAAAAAATGGAGCCTTTTACAATAGTGAAACTGCATATTTTACAAAAGACTTGCACGAAGGGCTTTTGTACACTCTGCCCATATGTTCCGCACTACGAAGCAAAACGGGAGAGAGGTGCGACATTTTCCGGGGAAAGACGGCATTTGGCCCACCGCTTTGGAACACGCCCCAGGGAGGAGCGCGGGCCTTTTGCCGTAAGGTCAATATAACACTTTTGAAAAGAGATAGCTATTGCTAAAAGAGGAAAATTTACTTCCATAATTCGGATAAAAATGGCAAAATTATCTAAATACCTGGAAAAGGGTGAGAATGGAGGCGGGAAACGGTAAAAAACAATGGAGTATTATGCGCTTTCCACAAAAGGTTGAGCTTTGCCGTACAGTCAGAGGTTATCCATCGTCGGACTATAAAATTGCACGTTCCGCCCGCCCTCGGCTAGGGAGCGAAGCGGAAATGCCGCTTGACGGCGAGGGCGGAACGGCAATCCCTGCCAGCCGCCATAGGCGGCAGTCTCACCTCGTCGGCGTTAGCTTCGTATCCTTCGTGTCCGGCTGACGCCGAACCCTCAGTCGCTCCGCAACGCCTCCTCTCAAAATCGAACCCGCTTCGCTGGGCTTCGATTTTGCTTCGTCTCTAACGGGATAGACTACCTGATTGAGGGACAAGGCGCTAGCCGCCAGTGGGATAGGGGGAGG
>JAJQFX010000082.1 GCA_021200895.1 Clostridiales bacterium
GGCGAGGCCCCGAAGCCCCTCCCTGAGCCGCCTTCTTTCCCCTATTTCTTGGCGGGACAAGAAATAGGGCCCCCGGAGGGAAAACACCTATTTCCTTTATCAATCCTTATCTAAGGAGAGCAACACCTCCACTCAAAGAACACGAATAGAAAGCGAGAAACCACCATGGCAGAATTGACCCCCATGAGAAAGCAATACCTGGAGATGAAGCAAAAGTACCCGGACTGCATTCTGTTCTTCCGCCTGGGTGACTTCTACGAAATGTTTGACGAGGACGCCCGCACCGTGTCCAGGGAGTTGGAGCTGACCCTGACCACCCGGGACAGGAAGAAGGACATCCCGGAGGAGGAACGGGTGCCCATGTGCGGGGTGCCCTATCACTCCTACCAGCCCTACCTGGCCAAGCTGGTGATGAAGGGCTACAAGGTGGCCATCTGTGAGCAGATGGAGGACCCGGCCACGGCCCAGGGCCTCGTGGAGCGGGACATCGTCCGCATCGTCACCTCCGGTACGGCGGTGGAGTCCGAGTTGCTGGACGAGGACAAGAACAACTACATCGCCGCCGTTTACCTGTCCGGCAGCCGGGCGGGGGTGGCCTTTTGCGACATCTCCACCGGCGAGTGCAGCGCCACCGCCTTCTCCGGCGGCGATGCGGTGGAGCATCTGATGAACGAGTTGGGCCGCTTCGCTCCCAAGGAGGCCATCCTCAGCCAGGGCGCGCTGGCGAGTGCCGCCCTGACGGAGCTGCTGCGGCAGCGGCTGAACTGCCAGGTGGAGCAGGTGGCGGAGGACTGCTTCGCCCTGGAGCAGGCCAGAGCGCTGGCGGAACGGCAGTTCGAGAACCCCTCCGCCGTGCCGGAGGGGAAGACCGAGGCCACCCAGGCGGTGGGGGAGCTGCTGTCCTACCTGTACGAGACCCAGCGCACCGACCTGTCCTACATCCGCAGGCTGGACTACTACGCCGATGGCCGGTTCATGGAGTTGGATTTGACCGCCCGCCGGAACCTGGAGTTGACGGAGACCCTCCGCACCAAGGAGAAGAAGGGCAGCCTGCTGTGGGTGCTGGACAAGACAAAGACTGCTATGGGTTCCCGTCTGCTGCGCCAGTGGCTGGAGAAACCGCTGCTCAGCCCCACGGAAATCGGCAGGCGGCTGGACGCGGTGGAGACCCTGACAAAAGACGGCGTGGCCCGGGGCGAAATCGCCCTGTGCCTGAAGGAAATCACCGACCTGGAGCGGCTGATTTCGCGGGTGTCCTACGGCTCCGCAGGGGGCCGGGATTTGGCGGCCATCGCCGGAGGGCTGAAGCAGGTGCCAAAGCTGAAACAGCTGCTGGAGCCCCTGGATGCCCCGCTGCTGCAATCCCTGCGGGAAAAGCTGGATGGCCTGCCGGAACTGACCGACCTGCTGGAGCGGGCCATTGTGGACGACCCGCCCTTCACCATCCGGGAGGGGGGCATCATCCGGCCTGGATATGACGAGACGCTGGACGGCTTCCGGGACGTGCGGGACAATGCCCAGAAGCTCATTGCCAACATCGAGGCAGAGACGAGGGAGCAGTGCGGCATCAAGAATATCCGCATCAAATACAACAAGGTATTTGGCTACTATATCGAGGTGTCCAGGGGCCAGGCGGATTTGGTGCCCAAGGACTGGGTGCGCAAACAGACCACGGTGAACTCCGAGCGGTTCATCAACGAGGATTTGAAGCGGCTGGAGAGCAACATCCTCACCGCCCAGGACCGCATCGTAAAGCTGGAGTACGACCTGTTCTGCGACCTGCGGCAGAAGTGCGTGGACGCGGTGGAGCAGATTCAGGCCACGGCGTCGGCGGTGGCGGCGGTGGACGTGCTGTGCGACCTGGCCCAGGTGGCGGTGGACAACCACTATTGCAAGCCGGAGGTGGACGACTCCACCGTGGTGGACATCACCGACGGCCGCCATCCGGTGGTGGAGCAGATGCAGAAGGACAGCCTCTTTGTCCCCAATGACACCTTCCTGGACTGCGGAGAGAACACGCTGGCCATCATCACCGGCCCCAACATGGCGGGCAAGAGCACCTATATGCGCCAGGTGGCGCTGATTTGCCTGATGGCCCAGGTGGGCAGCTTCGTCCCGGCCAAGCGGGCGCGCATCGGCGTGCTGGACCGGGCGTTCACCCGCATCGGGGCCAGCGACGACCTGGCCGGGGGCCAGTCCACCTTCATGGTGGAGATGACCGAGGTGGCGGAGCTTTTGAAGAACGCCACCTCCCGCTCCCTGCTGATTCTGGACGAAATTGGCCGGGGCACCTCCACCTATGACGGCATGAGCATTGCCCGGGCGGTACTGGAATACTGCGCCGACCACAAAAAGCTGGGGGCCAAGACCCTGTTCGCCACCCACTACCATGAGCTGACCGCCCTGGAGGGCCAGCTGGACGGGGTGAAGAACTACAACGTGGCCGCGAAGAAGCGGGGGGACAGCGTGGTGTTCCTCCGGAAAATCGTCCGGGGCGGAGCCGACCAGAGCTACGGCATTGAGGTGGCGAAGCTGGCCGGAGTGCCGACCAAGGTGCTGACCCGCGCCCGGGCTATCCTCGCTGAGCTGGAGCAGGGGGCCGCCGCCCTGGCGGCAGGCGAGGCAACCCCCGCCCCGGCGTCGGAGGAGCCGGAGCAGTGCAGCTTCGGGGATATGAACGCCCTGGC
Source organism: Clostridiales bacterium (assembly GCA_021200895.1). GTDB lineage: Bacteria > Bacillota > Clostridia > Oscillospirales > Oscillospiraceae > Onthomonas. Next base: position 2,688 of record JAJQFX010000082.1, read on the forward strand.
CGTGGCGGAGGAACTGCGGCGGGTGGACATCAATACTCTGACCCCCATCGAGGCTATGAACCTGGTGTTCCAGCTGAAACGGAAGCTGGAGTTGGGGTAAAGAGGTCATGTTGGATACCCGTTTTTCTCCTTAGGTAAGGATACTGGAAGGAAATAGGGCGTTTGCCCTTGCCAGGGCGGGGCCTGAGTACCGCCTGCTGACCCTTTACGGTATTCTCCTCGGTCAGTGAGCCTTGCCAGCGTAGCTGGCT
>JAJQFX010000289.1 GCA_021200895.1 Clostridiales bacterium
TCCTTAAAGTCTAATTTTTCAGTTTTCGTGTCCAGTTTTTGTTGACTAGTGCAAAGGCCCCGAAGCCCCTCCCTAAGCCGCCCTCTTTCCCCCCTTTTCTCGGCGGAGCGAGAAAGGGGGCCCGCCGGGAGGGCAGAAACTGATCTCCTTTATCAATCTTTGCCTAAGGAAAGAGCCTTAAGTTGATGACATTGCCCCGAAGGGGGAGGGGAACCGGCGATAGCCGGTGGAGGGGTGAGTCTCCTTAAATAGATGATGTTGCCTTTCAGGGGAGGCAGGAAGTTGCTGTAACCGCCACGTTTTTCAAACAAAATCGCAAATTTCCCCTTGACTTTTCCCTCGCACCCGTGATACACTTACTCCAAACCAATAGGCGCTGACAGGGAAGCTGCCGCATCCCCGCCCTACAGAGAGGAGCCATCCGGTGCAAGGCTTCGGACGGACTGCGGCACAGGCCCCCTTGAGCCGCGGCAGGAACGGTGCCAGTCACCCAGTAAACGCCGCCGGACGCCCCCGTTACGGGTTGAGAGTGTGCGGCGTGTCTCTGCGCCGTAAATTCAGGTGGTACCACGGACGCAAGTTCGCCCTGAGCAAGTTTGCTCAGGGCGTTTTTTCGTGGCCCATCCGCCGCAAAATCCGGCAAATGCAAAGGACAATGGAGGAATATGTGATGGAAAACAGCAGCAAAACCATGGAAAAAATCATCGCCCTGTGCAAGGGGCGGGGCTTCATCTTCGCAGGCAGCGAGATTTACGGCGGCCTGGCCAACACCTGGGACTACGGCCCCCTGGGCGTGGAGCTGAAGAACAACGTGAAGGCGGCCTGGCGGAAGAAGTTCATCCAGGAATCCCCCTACAACGTGGGGCTGGACTCCGCCATCCTGATGAACCCCCAGACCTGGGTGGCCTCCGGCCATCTGGGAGGGTTCAGCGACCCGCTGATGGACTGCAAGGAGTGCCACGAGCGGTTCCGCGCCGACCAGCTCATCGAGGGCTGGGCGGAGGAGAACGGCTACGCCCTGGAAAAGCCCATCGACGGCTTCACCCAGGAGGAGATGGCCGCCTTCATCGAGGAGCATCACGTCTGCTGCCCCACCTGCGGCAAGCACAACTGGACGGACATCCGCCAGTTCAACCTGATGTTCAAGACCTTCCAGGGGGTGACGGAGGACGCCAAGAACACCGTCTACCTCCGCCCGGAGACGGCCCAGGGCATTTTTGTCAACTTCCCCTCCCTCCAGCGCACCACCCGGAAAAAGCTGCCCTTCGGCGTGGCCCAGGTGGGCAAAAGCTTCCGCAACGAAATCACCCCCGGCAACTTCACCTTCCGCACCCGGGAGTTTGAGCAGATGGAGCTGGAGTTCTTCTGCAAGCCCGGCACCGACCTGGAGTGGTTCAACTACTGGCGGCAGTTCTGCCACGACTGGCTCATCGGCCTCAACATGAAGGACGAGAACCTCCGCCTGCGGGACCATACGCCGGAGGAACTGTGCTTCTACTCCAAGGCCACCACTGACTTTGAGTACCTGTTCCCCTTCGGCTGGGGCGAGCTGTGGGGCGTGGCCGACCGGACGGACTACGACCTGACCCAGCATCAGAACACCTCCGGCAAGGATATGACTTATTTCGACCCCACCGACAACACCCGCTATATCCCCTACGTCATCGAGCCCTCCCTGGGCGCCGACCGTGTGGTGCTGGCCTTCCTGATTGAAGCCTACGACGAGGAAGTGGTGGGCCAGGACAAGAAGGGCAACGACGACGTGCGTGTGGTGATGCACTTCCACCCCGCCCTGGCCCCCTTCAAAGCCGCCGTGCTGCCCCTGTCCAAGAAGCTGGGCCCCAAGGCCCAGGAGGTGCAGCAGATGCTGAGCAAGTACTATATGGTGGACTATGACGACACCGGCTCCATCGGCAAGCGCTACCGCCGCCAGGACGAGGTGGGCACCCCCTACTGCATCACCGTGGACTTCCAGACCGTGGGCGACGAGAACACCCCCGCCGACAACGCCGTCACCATCCGCGACCGGGATACCATGGAGCAGGTGCGGGTACCGATTGACCAGCTCAAGGATTGGCTGGACGAGAAGCTGGCGTACTGATGCGCCGTATTCGACGGGGCCGTTCGTTCCTTAGGCAAGGATAGAGAAAGGAACTATGTTCTTGCCCGCCCGGCGGGGTGATTCTCCTTAGAGATGGTTCTTTGAAGAAATAACGGCTTGCCCGCCCGGCGGGCTTGAGTACCGCCTGCTGACCCTTTATGGTATCCTCCTCGGACAGTGACCCTCGCCAGCATAGCTGGCATCGGTTTCCGGCTAAAAATGTGCCACTGGCACATTTTTGGACGCCGTAAATTGCTCCGCCAAGAAATGGGGGAAAGAAGGCGGCTTAGGAAGGGGCTTCGGGGCTCCTTCGTTATCAGAAACTTTAAGGCACTACCTACCCTTCTCAGTGGCTTCGCCAGCAAGCTGGCTCAGGATTTTGCTAAAAATATGCCCCCGGCATATTTTTTACGCAAAATCCTCCCTAAGAACCCTCCCCTATCCCACTGTGGGCTTCGCGTTGTCTCTGCCGTTCCGTGGCAGCTCAGACAACAGACGATGAGACTTGATGCCTGCTGAGACTGCCGCCCATGGCGGCTGGGGTACGATTGTCGCCCACGTCCCTGCCGTTGGCGGGACGGGCGGCAATTTTGTTGCCCTTTGGTCGATGAAATCTGACTGTACGGCTGCGTAATTCCCTTCAATCTAGGATAGATTGCATCTTTAAGTTGATGACATTGCCCTGAAAGCGAAGCTGACTGAGGGGTACGAAGACCAGGCAAAGCCTTTCCAGCGAACGCTATCTAAGGAAAATTCCGTTAGCACCCCTGTCCGCGGAAATCAATTTTCACGCAATTCCTTGTGGAATATGCTATAATAGGAAGTAT
>JAJQFX010000084.1 GCA_021200895.1 Clostridiales bacterium
TGGAAATTGATTTGTTGAACTGTGAAACTGTAATTGTTCAGAGGTTCCTTAGATTTACCCTTCCCAGGACCGCCAGCAATGTCAAGCTGGTTGAACGCAGCCTTTGCCGCTTTGTGGAGGGTGATCTCCTCCCGGTGTTCCTCCAGGAATTTTTTGCTGTACCCGGATTTTTTATAGGCGCCATAGGTCTCCTTCGTCCAAGAATAGTTGATGATGTGTTTTTTCAAGGCGGCGATCTCCGCCAGGCGCTACTCCGCTGATTTAATGGAATCGGAAAGCTCGTTGAACCGGGCAGTAGCAGCATCCGTCTTTTCTACAAGCTCGTCATAGGTGCCAATGTCATGCTCCTTGATAAAGCATACTGCTTCGGCCATTTGCTGCAAATTGAAATTTTTCGCCCAGCGGACGTAACCGCCGCCCTTGCCCTGCGCTCGTTTCGCCTCGATGCCAATCAAAAGCTGGAGCTTCGGCGGCGCTGCGGAAAACTGTTTTTCTTTCCTGCGTCGCTTGGGCTGATGCTCTCTGGCACCGGCTAAGACGGCACGGATTTCTTCTTCTGAGTAGCCTTCACCCAAAGACCGCAGGCGGATAAATCGCTGCTGGCCTTTCCCTTTCAGGGCAATGTTCTTGCCTTGTTTGACCTCATAGCCGTACTCCTCCAGCATCCGCAGAAACGTATCAAAATCCTCCGGCTTCTGCTGGAGTATGGTGTCAATGGCCTCGCAGATACCGTCCCGAAAAGAGGGGGTTCTTCGGGTAGTCCGTCCGCTTTTCCCGTTCACTATAAGGCTTCAGCTCGATGATGGATAGGCCGTGCTGTACACACAGCCTGTCGCTGATTTTCTGAATGGCCAGATAGGACAGATAAAAGTTCTTGAACTTGCGGCTCCCGTCCAGCGTAGTGGAATTGAATATGATGTGGTTGTGTATATGTGGTCTGTCTGTGTGGGTGGCCACGATAAAGGTGTGTTTGCCCTTTGTGAACCGCATCGCCAGCTCGTAGCCGATCTGGTTTGCCTCCTCTGCCGTGATCTCACCCGGCTTGAAAGACTGCCGTATCTGGTAGGCGATGACATCATGCTTTTGCCGCCGCCCGGTACTGTGTTCATACTGCCGCTTGGACAGCATAAATTCCTCATCTACGGTATAAGGGTCGCACTCGTAGGCCGTGACCAAATCCCCCTTCTCCGTCTTTTCCGGGTTTTTGGCGTAGTCCGTCCGGTCATTCAGCGTCTGTGCGATGGTTTTCCCCTTGTTAATGTGCAGGGGGATCAGTCTGGTTGCTGCGATGGTTCTCACCTCCTAAAAGTCAGCATTATTTTCGATAGGTATAGAAAACAGCAAAGCAGCCGACGCATCGGCTGCTTCATGAATATAAAAACATCTCTATGCTATTCCTGAGGGAGCACGTCCCGGATATAAGTTTTCACTGCGGAATAAACCTTTTCAAAGGGCGGTTTCTCTACATCGCCAGTCAGCCGGAATTTCTCATAAGCGTGTCTCAAATCGTCCGGGCGGTTCAGAAACCCCGCGAAATTCTCCAACCTTCTCCCGCTATTTTCCAGTGTCAGCATAATTTCAGCGCTGTCAAAGGCGAATGCTTTAGAAAGATAGTATAAATCTACCACATCCTTGATCCTGCGAAAAACTCTGTCGGTAGAAATTGCGGAAACCTTATCCGCAAGCATTTGTGCCGGAGTAACGCCACGAAAGCAAAAGCCATCAATTTCATATAACTGTGTTGGAACAGCAGGCCGGTTCACGTCAATATCCATAGAGAACAAAATCTCACCTGTGGAGCTGTCCGCCAACTCGAAACCGGCAGACCGCCCTTTGCCATACATACGGTAGAGGCTTACCTCCAAGTCAATGCCGCTGTTCGTGAGGGCCTTCTGTAAGGAAGCGGTCATCTGATCGGCAGTCGGTGCCGTTTCTGAATACCAGTTTGCATCAATGTCAACTGTATGCCTGATCTCCTCTGTATATCCCGCTTCCAGCAAGCAGGCTTTCAGCACCATTGAGCCCTTAAAATCAATGGGAATCCCGCTGTCATATATGGCTTTCATCACCTGATACATCAGTTTTTCTTCCGCTGTCATCATAAGGGCGTCTCCTCAATTTGCATAATAGTCTACTGCCGCATTTGCCAACGCCGCAAATTGCTCCTGATACTCAGGAACGACGAACACTCCGGCAAAGCTGTCCCCGTTTTTATAATAGTATCGGCTGAGAGCTTCTGTAATACCTTGCATATCCAAGATAGATTCGTTAGCGAGTGCATCTGCCACTGTCCGATTAAAATCGGTATACCGCAAGCCGTTTCTCTCCGCTACATTATAGGGGCTGACCTGATTGCCAAGCAAGACGATGCCGTTAAAGCGAGCGGCGGTGTCGCTGCCGTACCCCCATACGATAAATTCATCGCTGCGCCCACCAAAACTGCCCTGGCACATCAGCGCTTCGTCCAGAGCAAAGACAAACGGTTCTCCAATGCATTCCTGAACCGCCTTGAGCCACGATATGGAACCCACAAAATCGCTGCGCTTTGGTAAATCGTCCTTTTGTGGGTCATACTTGGGCAGCGATGCCGTCTTTCTGTTTACAAGGTCAGACTGAATGCGATTTTCCAACAGGTCAAGCACATATTCAGGCGGCTTACGCACACCTGTTTCCCAATTCTGAATGGTACGGAATGGAATGTGATACCGGGCAGCAAATTCGCTTTGCGTATCTCCCAGCCGTGTTCTCATTTCACGAATGTCCATTTTCATCACCCAGCATTATCATACACCCATTAGGTGTATTCGTCAAGGAGAGATTTGAAACAATGACCGCCCTTTGGCGACTTGTAGGGAACCTCTGAACAATTACAGTTTCACAGTTCAACAAATCAATTTCCAGTGT
>JAJQFX010000291.1 GCA_021200895.1 Clostridiales bacterium
TGGAGCTTCTGGTCAGAATCGAACTGACAACCTTCTCATTACGAGTGAGATGCTCTGCCATTGAGCCACAGAAGCATTCCAGCGTTGCTTATTCTACCATGAAACAGGGGAAAAGTCAACCGGAAATCATCTCCGGTGCGAAAAGTTTTCCGCCCGGCGCAGGGCGCTCCCGGCCGCCCCGCGGGGGCAAACAGCAGCCCTTCGGGGGGACCCGAAGGGCTGCTGAAGGTGATGTAGGAAAAAGCGTCGAGGCGCTGCCCGCTTACCGCTGGATACGGCCGGAGCCGTCGCCGCCGGCCAGCTTCTCCACCTCGGAGACGGAGACCATGTTGTAGTCGCCCTCGATGGTGTGCTTCAGCGCGGAGGCCGCCACGGCGAACTCCACCGCAGCCTGGGTGTCCTTGCCATTCAGCAGGGCATAAATCAGGCCGCCGCCGAAGCTGTCGCCGCCGCCCACGCGGTCCACGATGCGCAGCTCATACTTCTTGCTGAAGCAGTACTCGTCAGTGGCGACGTTGTACAGCATGGCGCTCCAGCCGTTGTCGGAGGCGCTGTGGGACTCCCGCAGGGTGATGGCCACCTTCTCAAAGCCGAACTTGTCCGCCAGCTGCTTGGCCACGGACTTGTAGCCCTCATGGTTCAGGGTGCCGCCGTAGATGTCAGTGGCCTCGGCCTCGATGCCGAACACATCCTTGGCGTCCTCCTCGTTGGAGATGCACACGTCCACATACTGGCACAGGTCGGTCATGGCGGCGCGGGCTTCGTCACGGGTCCACAGCTTGCCGCGGTAGTTCAGGTCGCAGGAGATCTTCACGCCCTTGGCCTTGGCGGCCTTGCAGGCGTCCTTGCAGATTTCCACCACGTTGGGGCCCAGGGCCGGAGTGATGCCGGTGAAGTGGAACCAGTCGGCGCCCTCAAAAATCTTGTCCCAGTCAAAGTCAGAGGGCTGAGCCAGCTGGATGGCACTGTTGGCCCGGTCATAGATGCAGACGCTGCCGCGCTGGGAGGCGCCCTTCTCGTTGTAATAGATGCCCACACGGTCGCCGCCCCGGACGATCATGCTGGTGTCCACACCGTAGCGGCGGAGGCTGTTGATGGCGGCCTGGCCGATGGCGTGGGCGGGGAGCTTGGTGACAAAGGCGGCATCCAACCCGTAGTTGGCCAGGGAGACGGCTACGTTGGCCTCGCCGCCGCCGAAGGTGAACTCCAGATTGCTGGCCTGGACGAAACGCTCATAGTTGTAGGGCTGGAGGCGAACCATCAGTTCGCCGAAGGTGATGACTTTACCCATAATCAAGTGCTCCTTTTTCTTCAAAGATTTCAAGATGGCTGCCGCCGCCACCGGCTGCGGCGCTCTGCTGCGGCGGTGAGTTTGCAGCGCAGCAGCCTGCCATTCCAGTTCAATTTACTATTTTACACAATCTTTTGCAAAAATCAAGGGGCATATCACAATTATCCAATTATTTCATAAAATCGTCCTAGATTTTTGAGCAAAAATACGATAGAGTATTTAATAATAGGAATCTAATGCAAAAGTTTCATACGAAAGCGAGGAAATTATGATGAAAACGTCCCTTTTGTACCCCGTAAACTCCACTTCTCGCCGTTTTTCAAGCCTGGATGGTATGTGGCGCTTCCAGTTTGACCCGGAGAGTGCAGGCGTAGCAGCCAACTGGGCAGGCGGTCTGCCTGACTCCGTCACCATGCCCGTTCCCGCCAGCTTTTGCGACTTCTTTACCGATAAGGACAGCCGCGAGTACACCGGCGACTTCTGGTATGAGACGGATTTCTTCGTCCCCGGTGAATGGGAGGGCTGTGAGCTGAACATCCGCTTCGGCAGCGTCACCCACCGCGCCCGGGTCTTTGTGAACGGCGTGGAGGTGGTCAGCCATGAGGGCGGCTTCCTGCCCTTCCTGGCCCCCGTCACCGACGTGGTGAACTACAACGGCATGAACAAGCTGGTTGTCCTGGCCAACAATGAGTTGAACGAGCATATGCTCCCCGCAGGCACCACTGGCGTCCTCGCCAACGGCAAAAAGATGAGCGCCCCCTACTTTGACTTCTACAACTACGCCGGCATTCACCGCCCGGTGAAGCTGGTGGTCACCCCCAAGGAGAACATTGTGGACTACACCGTCAGCTATCGTCTGGACGGGGCGGACGCCTATGTGGACTATACGGTGGAGACCAACGGCAGCTCCCCCGTCGCGGTGGAACTGTATGACGCCGAGGGCGCGAAGGTCGCCGAGAGCGCCGGAGCCTCCGGCACCCTGACGGTGAAGGACGCCCATCTGTGGGGTGTTCACGCCTCCTACCTGTACAAAATCGTCATCCGCATTGTGGACGACGGCAAGGTGGTAGACGAATACTATGAGAAAATCGGCATCCGCACCTTCGAGGTGAAGGATAATCACTTCCTCCTGAACGGCAAGCATGTCTATCTCCGGGGCTTCGGCAAGCACGAGGACGCCGACATCCGCGGCCGCGGCCTGGATCTGGCCACCGTGAAGCGGGACTTTGAGTGCATGAAGTGGATCGGGGCCAACTGCTTCCGCACCAGCCACTATCCCTACGCCGATGAGGTCTACCAGATGGCCGATGAGGAGGGCTTCCTGATTATCGACGAGGTGCCCGCCGTTGGCTTTATGGAGAGCACCATGAACTTCCTGGCCGCCAACCAGGGCAACGGCAAGTCGGTGGGCTGGTTCGAGAAGGAGACCACCCCCCAGCTGCTGGTCAACCACAAGCAGGCCCTGCGGGAGATGATCACCCGGGACAAGAACCACGCCTGCGTGGTGGCCTGGAGCATCCTGAACGAGCCCCAGTGCACCAGTGAGGGTACCGAGGCCTACTTCAAGGAGGTCTTTGACTACGCCCACGAGCTGGACGTGCAGAAGCGCC
>JAJQFX010000104.1 GCA_021200895.1 Clostridiales bacterium
GGAGGGGCTTCGGGGCCTCGCCCCTCCCTAAGAACCCTCCCCCTATCCCACTGGTGGCTTCGCCTTGTCCCTCAATCAGGTGGTCTATCCCGTTAGAGACGATATAACCCCTACGCACCAAAGCTGCCGCCCATGGCGGCTGGGGACGATTGCCGTTCCGCCCTCGCCTACGGCGGGCGGAACGTGCAATTTTATAACCCAAACGGTGGATAACCTCTGACTGTGAGGCTGCGTGATTCTCCTCAACCCAGAATAGATTGCTTTTTAAGTTGATGACATTGCCTTTCAGGGTAGGGAGCGAAGCGGAAATGCCGCTTGACGGCGGAGCCAATAACGCAGCGGTTATAGCAACCTTTTGCCTCCCCTGAAAGGGGAGGTGCCTCCGAAGGAGGCGGAGGGGTTTGCAGCCACCCCTACAGAAAAGTAAAGTTTTAGACTTCACGTTCTACCAGGGGGCTACCATGCCCTGATTGGAAGTTCATCATCCCGTTATCATCCAAAGCGTCACGCAGCGCGTGGCGCTTTTTCCGAAAAAAACAGGCCCCCAAAGGGGCCTGACGCCTGGTTGACATGGCCCGGCGGCTGGGTCTCCCCGGCACGCCGTCCTGCGATTGGCTGAGCTGCAAGAACAGGATACCCGTTTTCCGCCCGTCTGTCAACCGGTGCTTTTGGACGAAAGGAGCCCAAAAATGCTGATTTATCACGCAAATGTCGAACCTGTCGAAGGAATTTCCTACCCAGACGGCTACGTCCGGGTGGAGGGGGGCAAAATCGCCGCCCTGGGGGACATGGCGGACTGCCCCGCCCACGGCCCCGGAGACGTGGACGCCGGCGGGGCGCTGCTGCTCCCCGGCTTCGTGGACGCCCACTGCCACCTGGGGCTGAACCCGGACGGCCTGACCTACGAGCAGGGGGACTGCAACGAGGAGAGCGACCCCGTCACCCCGGAGCTGCGGGCCATCGACGGGCTGTACCCCATGGATCGCTGCTTCCGGGAGGCCAGGGAGGGGGGCGTCACCACCGTCCTCACCGGCCCTGGCAGCGCCAACGCCATCGGCGGGCAGTTCGCCGCGGTGAAAACCGCCGGGCGGTGGATCGACCAGATGGTGGTGAAGGCCCCCGCCGCCATGAAGTTCGCCCTGGGGGAGAACCCCAAGGGGGTGTACGGCCAGCAGAAGGACGGCCCCATGACCCGCATGGCCACCGCCGCCCGCATCCGGGAGGCCCTGGCCCAGGCGGAGGAGTACCGCCGGAAGCAGGCCGCCGCCCGGCAGGACGAGGACAAGGAGCCGCCGGACTTTGACGCCAAGCTGGAGGCCCTGGTGCCGGTGCTGGAGCGGCGGGTGCCCGCCCACTTCCACGTCCACCGGGCGGACGACATCGCCACGGCGGTGCGCATCGCTAAGGAGTTCCGGCTGGACTATGTGCTGCTTCACGCCACAGAGGGCCATCTGGTGGCCGACCTGCTGGCGGCGGAGGGTGCCCGGGTAGTCACCGGCCCCATCATCAGCGACCGGGGGAAGCCGGAGCTGCTCCACCAGACCCTGGAAAACGCGGCGGTGCTGGCCCGGGCCGGGGTGCAGGTGGCCATCTGCACCGACCATCCGGAGAACCCCGTCCAGTACCTGCCCCTGGGGGCGGCGCTGTGCGCCCAGCGCGGCCTGGGGCAGGAGCGGGCCCTCCGGGCCATCACCCTGGACGCGGCGGACATCGCCGGCATCGGAGACCGGGTGGGCTCCATCGCCGTGGGCAAGGACGCCGACCTGGTGCTGTGGAGCGGGCATCCCTTCACCCTGGGGAGCAAGCCCCTCCGGGTCTGGGTGGACGGCGTGGCGGTGGTGTGAACGTGCGCTGAAAAAAGAGGAATTCGCAGTTCTCCCATTGCTTTTTGGGGGGAAATCCATTACAATAACCTTGTAGATGTTTGAGGAAGGGGTGCTACTGATGCAGAAAAATAAACTGGTGCAGCCGGTTTTGAAATGGGTCGGTGGGAAACGGCAGCTGATAGACGCTTACACCCCTCTGTTTCCAAAACGATGAAACAATAAAAAATGAGTGCGAACTGTTCAGGATTTTACAAATTCGGATTGAGTTGAGTTTTCGTGAATTTTAGCTTTGATAAAACGATTGCAAGTCGGTACACAAGCAATCCTCAACGAATACGTGTTATGAGCGAGCGTTGGGTTGAAAAAACGTTTACTGCCCATGCTGCGGAAGCCCTCATATTGAAAAACTGGAAAACAATATGCCTGTGGCTGATTTCCAGTGTAAACACTGTGGAGAGATTTTTGAACTGAAAAGTAAAAATGGAACGATTGATGGGAAACTATCCGATGGCGCCTATGGTACCATGATGGAGCGAATCACAAGCACAACGAATCCAGACCTGTTCGTTCTCAGGTATGCCAGAAGTCTTGAAGTAATTGACCTAATCATTATACCAAAATTCTTTTTCACTCCGCAGGTTATTGAAAAACGAAAGCCCCTTTCCGCTACAGCGAGAAGGGCTGGTTGGACAGGGTGCAATATTCTGTTATCCGAAATACCGAAACAGGGACGCATACCAATCATTACGAACCAGAAAGTGGTTGACCCGAAAGAAGTGGTCAGCAAATACAGGAACATCTCCGCCGTACAAACCAACAATATTGAGAACCGTAGCTGGTTGCTTGACGTGTTAAATTGCATCAACAAAATTGACAAAGGGCAATTCACCTTATCTGAGGTTTACGAGTTTCAAAATGAGTTGCAGCGTCGGCATCCTGATAACCACAATGTGGAGGCTAAAATACGGCAACAGCTGCAAGTATTGCGGGACAACGGTATTCTTGAATTTGTTGATAGGGGCGTGTATCGAAAAAGATAATAT
>JAJQFX010000192.1 GCA_021200895.1 Clostridiales bacterium
TGAACCGTGTCCAATTTCTACCCCCTCCGTGTCCAGTTTTAGTTTATCACTTCACGGGGGCTTTTTTCTGGACGGCGATGGGGTGCAAATTCTGGGGGTGTTTTTCCTGGAACTATAGGGGGTCAAATTTTCCGGGGCGTTTTCTGGAAAATGGCAGGTGGTGCCTTTTTTGAAATGGCCTTGTTCTGAAAACGGCGGCGGATTCCACGCTGCGTTTTGGCGCAAAAAGACCGGGGTCAAAATTTCCGAAATTGTTTCAGGAATTTGAACCCCCGGTCTTTCTTTTGGGATGCCTGGTTAATACCCATCCTTCTCTGTCCGCTCTACGCTGGCCTGAAATTCTGCGACCATCAGCCTGACCTTTTTGAAGGAATACAGCTTTTCAAGCACTCCGTTGTAATAGCGGAAGCACTGCATTTTTGAAAAGTGAACCTGATCGGCGATGTTGTCCCAGGTGCAGCAGTCGATGTGGCGCAGCTCCATGATTTCCTTTTCCGTGGAATCAGGGGGCAAAAAGTCCAGCATCTGCATGACGCTCAGGACGGCGCTGGCCTCGATCTCCACCTGTCGGTTGATGCGGTCTTCTATTTCGGCCAGCTTGAAAACCAGGGAGGCGGAGCCGCTGCTTTGGTGTCCCTGCTTTGGCATTCCCGAAAGGCCGGGGCCGGGGATGCTGGGATCGTGCAATTCCCGCCGCAGCTCTTCCAGGCGCTTTGCCAGGACTGCCTTGCGCCTTTTGGCCGTGTAATATTGGCTCAGGTATCGCTTGAGGAAAATGCGGTCATTTTCCGGGATGGTTGGTTGGGTTTTTGGCATTGGTGGTTGTCTCCTTTACTGCTGGGCAGGCATCAGGCGATTTGCTGACGCATAGGGCGTAAACCGAGCCGCCGATGAATGTCAGCTTGTAGAAGGTCTTTTCCTTCCTGTCCCAATCGTGGACGTCGTAGCCCCGGTCATGCAGGATTTCGAGCATCATGTTGATGGTGCTAATCAGGGCTGGAATCGGTAGCGATTGCATCTGCTTTTTGGCCTGGAGGGCATCGGCCATTTTCTGTTTGGGGAAATCCTTGATTTTACCCACCGCCGATCACCTCCGCCACCTGTTCCGGGAAGGAAACCACCGCCGCCTTGCCGCCTGCTGCTTTAATGGCCTTTATGGTTTCTTCCTGGAGCCTGGACAGCTTGCCGAGGTACGGCCTCTTCACCTCGAAGCCGTAGAACCGGCCATTGATGATGGCGCAAATATCCGGGATGCCGCCTCTGCTGTATGGCCCCGCCGCCGCTTTCCAAACGAAGGAACGGGGGTAGGTGTTCCTGATCCACTCCATGATGATGGTCTGGTAGGCGCTTTCCGAAGGAAGGCATTCTCGGAGGACTGCGTCCACCTTGTCGCCTGGTACTCCGTACCTGTCCTGCAGGTAGCGGCTCATCTCTTTTTTTGGTGAGGGTGCGGCTCTTTCGGCGGATGTCCCCTTTGTTGACGGTGGTGCTGGTGGCGGCGGCTCTGGTGGCAGCCGGCTTTTTGAGGGGGCCGTTGTTCCTCTCACAGGTGGGGCATACCTGCCTGCCCTCTGGAATGATGGCCCCGCAGCATACGCATCTGTCTACGCTCATTCGTCCACCTCGTAGGCTGGTGCCTCATAAAATTCCGGGTCGTTTTCCGAATCCGAGAGGGGGGTGTCACTTTTGAAAGCCGCCTTGTTCCCGCCGTTGTCTTCCATCATGTAGCTGGCCATCATGTCTGCGTTGTGGACTGCCCAGATGAAGGGGTAAGCCTTGAGGGCGTTGGTCAGGCTCAGGGTGTCGCTGGAATCCGTGAAGCCCATGTGCCACCAGATGGCGTACATCTCCCTGCTGTCGAGCTGGATGTAGGTCTTCACCAGCATGGCGCTCTTGGGGCCGTGTCCGAGCGGCATCCTGTCGTTCACCGTGTAGAACGGCACCTTCTCCCACTTCCCGGTCTTCTCATTTTTGGCGTTCCGGGTGCTGACCTGGTAGAAGTAGGTCTTGCAGAGGTCATGGAGTAGGGCGACCAGGGTGACGCTCTCATTGGGGATGGTGTCCACTACCTTCCCGGCCACCACGTAGTCCCAGGCTTTGGGGAGGCCGTTGCCTTGCCAGCTGTCCGGGTTTCCCAGGCCGGACGGCCTCAAAATGCCCCGCAGCGCATCCAGCACATTGAGGCTGTGCTGCAGGAGGCCGCCCTCGCAGGACAGGTGGTAGCGGGTGCTGGCCGGGGCGGTGTAAAAATCGCTCTTGCGGATGTACTCCATGAGCTTGTCCATGCCGGGGCGGTTGATCGTGGCCATCTCTGCTTCGAATGAGGCGATGTTGTCATTTTTCATTGTCTTTGTCCCCTTTCTTTCTGTTTGGGTTGCCGTAGGTCAGGGCGGCGATGTAGGCTTGTGTGAGCTTCAGCGCCTCTTGCTCCGTCGCCTTTGCTCCGAGGCAGGCTCTGTAAAAGACCAGCGTCATTTCTGCAATGGCTCCGAGGCCGTTGATCAGGTCTTTCGGGTTAGGGCTGTCCGCCATCTGGATCACCTCCGATATTGGGCGGGTATTGGAACCCCATGAAGTTCCACTTGTTATCCATCCACCACCCGTCAGGGAATTCCTCTGTTGGCGGGTGCCAGAAGGTTCTCTGAATGTCGTTATAAATCCACCGGTTCCCCGGTTTCCCCATCCAGCGGTTGTGCCGTTGCCAGTATGGGTCAAAGGCTTCTTTGTACGTCCTGTCGTAGATTTGGTACACCAAATCCAGAAACTTGTCGTAGTCCAGGTCTTCAATCAGGGCCTTGCGGTACTGTTCCTGCAAACCACCGGGCTTTCGTTCCTGTTCCATTATGGCTGCGATCTTCTTCTCCAGCCACTCATTCCCCGCCGTGTCTTTGGGATGCGTAGGGAATGAAAGGCTGTCAAAGTAGCACTCTGCGAAGAAGTCAGCCAGCTCTGTCAATTCTGAAACCAGGCGCTTGTACGGCTCTGCGTACTTCGTCTGGAGAACCTCCAGCGGCACCTGCTGCCTGTTGTGCTTCAGCTTCTCAAACAGGGAATCGAAGCGCTCCGAGGTTTCGTGCGTCCACTCATCCTTCTTGCTCATGGCCTCACCCCATGTACCTGCGTTGTTTGGCCACCCATTGGAGGGTGACGGGAGCGCCGCAGATGCAGTCCATGTCGATTTCTGCGTCTTCGATGTTGGTGTAGCCGAAGCTGTGTTTCTCGCACTTGCTGCAGGTGTATTCGAATCTGACCAGGGGGGCTGTCAGGTCGATGGCGTGGCCGCACCTGCAGGTGAAGGTTTCCTGCCTGTTCTTCAGGAAGGTGGTGAAGCTCTTCCCGCATTCGGGGCAGTGGAGCCGGAGCAGGCCCCTTGCGCCGAGGGTGTCTTTCTTCCACTGCTGTGGCCGAGTGACCAGGGTGTCGTTGGCTCCGTTGACCGCCGTTCCGATGGCCTCTGCAGCTTTCCGCATGGATTCCGCCATTGCCTCAGCTATCGGATTCGGCAGGTCTTCATCCTCATCGTCTTCATCGGGTTCGGCCTGCTGTTCGACCTCTTTCGCTGCCTCTCTGGCCAGAACCTCATCGAAGGCTTCGATGGCCTGTTCTTTGGCCAGCCGCAGTGCCTTGAGATCCTCGCAGTAGAAGTCCTTCTCGACCTCCGTGTTTCCGAGGTCGGTGCTGGTGCCGATCCTGACGATTGCTCTGTACTTGATCATTTTGGGTGCCTCCTATGGATGGTTTGTATTTTTGGGCCGTTTCACCTATTCGCTGAATTTAGGTGAAATGGCGATTTCCCTTGAAATCTCCGGGCTTTTCGGCTCTTGCTTCACCTGTTTCACCTATTCTGAAATACACACTCAAATTTTTGAAAGTTTGCAGTTCTGCATGAAATTCGTGCTTTGTGTAAAACTCTGCAAAAGCAATATGTTAAGGTGAATTAGGTGAAACAGGTGAAACATATATAAGAGAACCGTTGAAATTTCAGGCTTTTTCCGTGTTTCACCTATTGTTTCACCTACGTTTCACCTACCCGGTAGGTGAAACGCTCAGAAGGGCAGCTCTCCGTCATCGTCGTCCAGCTCCGTGAACGCTCCCATCGCCATCTGCGATGCCGTGGGGCTTGTCACCTCCGATTCGTCGTAGGCTTCCTCTGCTTCGTCCAGGGGGTCATGGTTTTCGGCCAGTTTCCCGATGTGAAACTCCACGAACCGGCAGGAGCGCTCTCCGAATCGCCGCATGACGGAATATGTTGCCTTGCCGTTCTTTTCGGTGTATGCCGTGACCAGGCCATTGTCCGCCAGGTACTTCATGGTCTTTCGGGGGGAATATCCCGCCTTGCTGAGTGCCTGGTTCAGCTGCGATGGGAAGATGTAGACGGTGTTCCCGCTTTCGCTTGTCATGCCCAGGCAGGTGCCGATCACGTTGGTGCCGAAGTAGGCTTTATTGGACAGCACCCAGTCCACGATGAACTGCGTTGCGTTCTCATTGACGTCGGTGCTGTTGTTCTGCACCTGTTCCTCCAGGATGGCTGCGGCCATGCGCTTTGCGGCTTGCCACGATTCTTCCCGGATGCCTACGGCCTGTAAAATTTCCGAATCGCTTTCCGAAATGGGAGAGGAGGTGTCACTTTTGGCAGGGGGTGAAGAACCAGCTGTCAATCATGGCATCGGCCAGGGCCACCGCCGATATGCCGGAAATGTGGGAGCCGTTCTTTCCGTCGCTGATTGCATGGACGTAGCTTTGCATCCGCTCGTATGCCTCGCAGATGGGGCGCTCTCCAATCTGGATCAGGCGCTCCACGAAGGCGGGGCCTGCCCAGCCGCAGTTCATGACGGCCTGCTGGTGCATCAGTCCGGCATCCTGTTCGTTGTCGAACGGGCCGCCGTATATCTCAAGCACACGGGTGCTGACGCCTGTCTGCGAGGTTTCGGTGCTGAGGGGTTCCTCCCCGGTGGCCAGGGCGACGGTGCGCCACTGTTTGGTGCTTTGCAGGCCGCCGTTCTTTGCACCCCTGATTTTGCCGGTGCCGGATGCGATCATGTAAACGATTTTCTCCAGCGCCCCCTGGTTCGTCCCGGCGAGCTGTCGCTCATCTATACCGAGGGGAAGGTCGCAGAAAAATGCCGCCGTCCGTTCCAGGCCGACCTGCGTGGCGTTGAAGTTGACCATCGGCCTTTCCGGGTCGCCCCAGGCCGAGAGCGCTGCTTTCAGGGCGGCGGTCTTTCCGCCTTTGGAGCCGCCCCAGTTGTATACAAAGAAGATCCGCTGTTTGACGATCCGCAGCAGCGGCGCTGCGAAGCTGGCCGCCAGGATGAACCTGAACTTGTTTCTGCCCCGGTGGGGAGCCATTGTTCCGACCCACCCGTCCATCGTCCCGTTCTGGCAGTAGGCGGCGGCCATGCCACGCTGCGACGGGTCGATATCCAGGACGATTCCCTTGTCATGGCCGGGGATGAACCTGTTCCCCGGTTGCCATCCGAAGGTGCCGGTGCTGTCCACCTTTGGGATCACGTCGATGTTCTCTGCCTCCAGCGCTCCCAGGAAGCTGACCACCTTTTTGCTGTTCTCCGAGGTGATTGTGCAGCCCAGGTCTGCGAGGGCTGTGATTGACCGGCTCTGGAATATCGTTGACCGGGGGTAGATGGCGGTTTGCCATTGGTTGTCCCGCTTGAAGGCCACTTCGATTTTCTCTTCCCCGGTTTCTATGCTCTGGAGCCGCTGCGTCAGCAGGATGGGCGTTCTGCAGCACAATGTGGGGGTGTACTTCTTTTCGTCGATGAAGCTGATTCCCCGGTCTGAATATAGCCAGCCCTCTGGTTGCCGGAGCTGGATGGGTGCGCCGCTGATCACCTCTGGAATCTGTTCATGCTGGTAGTCTACCGGCTGGGCTTCCTTTAAGGCTTTCTTGATCATGTCCGATGCTTCCTGCTGCCCGTACTTGAGATACAGGTCGGACGGGTCTTTTTCGCCCATCGTGCTGCAGGCCCAGGTGTAAACCTCTCCGATGAAGCCGCCCTCACGGAGACCGGCACACGCTTTGGCGATGAAGGTGTCGCCGCCCTTGTCCGGCTCATGGTGCAGGTAGAGCTTCAAGTCCTGGAGAACGTTCGCCTGTTCCGGGTGGAACATGGACGCTCCGGCCACGCCGATGGCGGGGATGCCCATGTACCAGAGGCTTTGGGTGTCGCTTTCGCCCTCCACGACTACGGCGTAACCGGCCACGCTGAATTCCGGGATGCGCCATTCTCCATATAGGCAAATCTTCCCGGAGCTGCCCTTGCGCCACCTGAATTCCTTTTTGCCATAGCGCTTGCGGTAGGTGCTTTCCTCTCCGTCGATGTTATAATAGGGCATCTTCAGCCAGGTCACGCCGTTGCGGTCTTTCCCCGTGGAAAGGCGGCACCGTTCCTGCAGCCATTTGGTGGGCAGCCGCTTTTCAAAGCCATACTGCTCCACGCTGTATGGCTCAAAGGTCGGGGGCGTGTCCTTTTTTGCAGTCTTTGGCTTCTCCGTCTGCACTCCGTATTTCTCCAGGATCTCCTTGTAGGCGGTTTTCGTGTCCACCCCGTGGAGCTTGCTCCAGAAGGTGATGAAGTTGCCGCCGTCATCCTCGGAGAAGCAGTGCCACATCCCTGTCTTCAAATCAGCCGAGAAGCTGTTGTTCCGATCCTGGTGAAACGGGCAGAGGCCGGTGAGGTTGTCCCCCGCAATTTTATATTTTTCAATCACTGCGGTATATTCCGCCCGGTAGTCTACGATGCTGTCAAGGTCTACCGTTTCCCTTGCCGCCATTTCTTCACCACCATCCTGTTTCTGTTATCCCTTCATCCGAGAGGGGGTGGTGGTACCCCCCCCCGGAGTGAAGGTGCGTAGGTTTGTTTCTGCTGTGGTGCTTAGGCGAAGGGCAGGTCATCGTTAGAAGGTGCCTCTGTGAACTCTGCGTCCGTGGCCTCTGCAACGGGGGCTGTGGTGGTTTCGCTCCCCGCTGCAGGCACCGTGGCATAATCGTCCAGGGAAATGGACATTTCCTTGTACTTCGTCTTAATCTGGCGGCGCATCTCCCCGGCCAGGGACATGGTGGCCGGGGGCAGCGTACCCTTCTTTTCCATGACGATGGTGCTGTAGTCGATGCCGTTACCGTTGGTCGCTTTGGCCAGCTTGAAGCTGACCACCAGGCCGGTGTAGGGGATGCCCTTGCTGGCCATGATCTTCCGCATCTGGCGGTTGACTTCCTTGATGCTGGTGGGCGGAACCGTGAGCAGGTAGAAGTTCGGGTCGCCGTCCCGCATCAGGTAGATGCGGCGCATATTCTTACAGGCTTTGCCCTTGCCGCCCTTGACGTCGGTGCCGTACTGATTCAGGGGGCAGGTGTCGCAGTTGCGAAGCTCCCCGGTGGCAGGCCAGAAGCCGGTCTTCCCGTCCATGCTGGAGCAGGCGGGAATCTTGTCTTCCTGATTGTTCGACTGGCCGAAGGCGTTAGGCCAGTAGGCGTTCATCTGGTGACTGAATACGATGACGCCCTGGATTTCCTTCAGGTAGTCTTCGTCGCCGTCTTCGTCGCCCTGGACAATGTAGGCCAGACCGCCGCCAGAAGGCAGCTTAATGGTGCGGCAGGCGATGCCGCCGTCATCCTCAAAGTCGGCCATTTCGTCCTGCAGTTCCGCCATCAGGTCTTCATCCATGCCCTCGTAGGGCTTTGCGATGTGAAAGCTCTCCATGACGGCCAGTGCGTTCTTTTTCTCAGTTGCCATGATCTCATTCCTCCATTAGTATTCATCCGCATCGGCGGGGTCGGCTTCCTCGAAGTCATCTTCAGCCGATTCGGCCAGCTCTTCCAGGGGGGTCTTTCCTACGGTTTCGTAGGTGTAAAGGTCGCTCAGGGTGCGCTGCATTTCGGCGGCCATCTCAATGATGATATTGGCTGCCCTGGCCGAGCTATTGCAGAGGCTGCTGACCGCTTCCAGCGCCGGGTAGTTCGGGTCAGCCAGGGTGCGGAGCAGCTGCTCCATGTCACCCTTAATGCTCTTGATGGCTCCGTTTACGGCGGAGAACCTCTCAGCGGCGATGCCGTAGGCTTCGTGCCGGTTCCACACCTTGCTGGGCGGGTTGTCGCCATCGACGGTCATGGCCTCCACAAACTTGATTGTGGTCATGATGTTCTCTGCGATGGTGCGCTCTGATTCCAGCCTCATGTCGAGGGCGGTCTGTTCGTAGTCACTCATTCCTTTTTCCTGCCTTTCTTTTTGGTTTCCTTGCGGCGGGAGATGTCTGTCCCGTCGTAGCTGCGGATGACGGCCTGGAGGGCATCGGACAGGTCGCCGTTCTCATCGACGTAGGCTTTCATGGTGGACTGCAGGGTGCGGGGGTCTACCCGCTCCACGATGATGTCTCCCAGCCCCTCTTCCCGGAGGGTGTCGAAGAAGTCCACCCCAGCGGCGGCCAGATCGTCAGCCGACTTTTTGGAGTAGTAGGTCTTCTCCACCAGGCTGAAAACGTAGCCCCCGGTAGTAATGCTGGGGCAGTCATCGTCCAGCATCTGCTGGGCGATCCGTTCCTTTGCCGCCTCGATGGCGGCGTTGTTGTCTTTGGTCTGCTTGGCGAGGTATTCCTTCGCTTCCAGCAGCCCCTGGTACTCTCGTACCATGTCGAGCAGTTCCATGTTGCTCATTCCTTTCGTTTGGTTTTATCTGAAGCCCCGGAGGGGCGATCAGGCGACTGGGCCGAAGTCTGCAAAGATGGAGCGGAACATGAGCCAGTCGAATTGCTCTTGATAGCTCGTACCCTCCAATACTGCCCATTTGGCCAGGGCGGCGGCGGTGTCACGGGGTATTCCGTAGCGCCCCATTGCCAGCTTGATGAAGCGCTTCCTGCTGGTGCAGCGCATGACTTTGGGGCGCTGCAGCTTGATTTCCAAGACCGAATTGGCCGGACGCAGGTGCGGGGTCGGTTCCTGGCCATCCGATTCGGAACAGCTGAGAAACGTGTCTTCATGAATGTCTATTTCGGTTGCGCTCCCATCATCGTTGATGACGTAGGCTTTGTATGGGGCTGAATCTTCACCCATTGTCTTCATCCTCCCATCCTGAATCCCATTCGTCCGGCTGGTCGAGATCCCGGTTGATTTTTATGACGGCGACCACGATGATGGTGACCGCCCCGACAACGGCTCCGAGCAGGAAGCCTCCGAGAAACCCAATCATTCCGCATCACTCCCTTCAAACAAATGTCGCCAATCATCCACCGCGGTCTTTGCCAGGTCTTCCTTTTTGCTGAGGGACTGGAGAACCTTGCTGTCGATGGTGTTCTCCGCCACCAGGTGAATGTAGGTGCAGGTGTTGCGCTGGCCGATCCTGTGAATCCGGCTCATGCTTTGGCTGTAGGTGGCGTAGTTGAAATTCACCGAGTAGTAGACGCAGGTGTCTGCTGCTGTCAGGGTGATTCCTGTCCCCGCCGTGTCGATCTGGCCGATGAAGACCATCGTGTCCGGGTCGGTCTGGAACTGCTGGACGATGTCGCCCCGCAGGCTCTTGTCGATGTCCCCGTATATGGCCACGCTCTTCATGCCGTGTTTGCCCAGGGCCTTGTCCGCCAGCTTGATGATCTCCATGATCTCTGGAATGAACCGGGCGAAGATCACCAGCTTCTTCTTTCCTTCGACCACGTAATCGTGGAGAATATCTGAAAGGGCATCCAGCTTCCCGTGGCTCACAAGCTGCGGCTTGTCCGCATCGTCTTCAACCAGGAAGCCCCCGGTGAACTGCTGCAGTCGAAGCAGCTTCGTCAGGACGGTGGTGGCGGTTATCTTCCCACCGCCGTCAAGCTCTGCGTAGCTGTCACGCCGCAGCCGGTCATAAAGGTTCCGCTCTTTGCTGTCCAGGGTTATGTAGCGATTCTCGAAGGTCTGTTCCGGCAAGTCCAGGGCCTCTTCCTTCGTCACCCGGTAGGCGATGGAGTGTTCCTTTTTGATCAGCTGATCCAGGTCACGGTAGGCCACCACCTGCTTTCGGTTGAATCCTCCCATCACCGCATACCGGCCTCGGAAGGCGTAGTAATTGGTGCCAAAGACGGTAGGGTCGAGGAAGCGGTACTGGCTGAAGATGTCCATCGCCTCATTCTGAATCGGGGTGCCGGAAAGGATCAGCTTGTACCGGGCTTTGTCTCCCAGCTGGTGCATGGCCTTGCTCTGGTTTGCGTCATGGGTTTTGATGCGCTGGCTCTCATCGGCGATGATCAGGTCAGCGTCGTACTCCATGAGCCGCTCTTCTATGCCGTCCCGCCAGACCGATTCGTAGTTGATGGCGGCCACTTTGAGCGCCTGGAAAGGGAACCGCTCTAAATCGTCCAGCTGTTTGAGCCTCTGGGCCTTTGTTCCGAGCAGCGTCTTCACGATGTAGCGGAAGTCTGCGTACTCTTTGAACTCTTTAGGCCATACGGCGCAGACGCTGGTGGGGGCTACCACAAGCACCCGGTTGATCTTGCCCATCTGGTATCCGGCCCCGGTGATTGCGATGGCCGTCAGGGTTTTCCCGCAGCCCATCTCAAATAAAAGGCCGAAGCCTTTTCCTTGCGTCATCATTCCCCCTCAGCCTCCTGGCCGTCATTCATCAGCACGTAGACGTTCCGTTCCACTTTGCCTTCTGCTTTCTTCAGGGTGATTCCGAATCCGGTTTCGCCCTCCAATGTCCACGGCTCCGTGACTGTGTACTTCACGTCTTCATCATCTTCATCCAGGTCGGAAATGAGGAAGAGGTAAGCCGCACCCCATGCCTTTTCCACATCCCGGTACGCTCCAACCGCCATCATCATCTGTGAGTTCTCTGAATAAACAAACTCTCCGACCACGAGTGCCTTGATGGGCGATCTGTGTCTTTCTGTTGACATTAGGCATCACCTCCGTTCTGTCCTGTCTCTCCGTTGTGGGGGCAGGCGGGGCAGTCGTTGTTGGCCGCTCCGAAGCAGCCCCGGCAGTAGTCCCTTTGGGCCTCTGCTTTGGCCAGCTCCGCTGCGTGGTAGATGGCCTGGGCGTTGTAGCCGCTCAGAAGCTCTTCGATCAGCGCCTGCGTGTAATCGACGATGATTTCGGCGACGATCCATTGGTCAGCGGTGCGAGGGCAGGGGTTGAGGGGGTTTGCCCCGCTTGCCTTGTGCTGGTGGATCAGGGCGGCCAGCTTCTCCAGCGTCATTTCGCTCCCGTCCTGGACGGGGAAGTCCGGGGTGATATAGACGGGCGGCACCTCATTCGGGGGCAGTCTCATCTCTTCCACCTCCCGGTGATTTCCTTTTCAATCTCCAGCTGCGTCTGGATGCCGGTCAGCCATGTCCGCATGATCCGGCGCAGGCCGTCGATGCCACGGATGGCGGTTACACAAACGGCCAGGGTCACAATGACCGCCGCCCAGTTGATTCCTGTTAAAATTCCAATCATCGTTACCACCCTCCCAGTTTCTTTCCGCACCAATGGCAGAAGCTGTGCTTTGGCATCACTCTGTGGTCGCAGGCGGGGCAGTGCCACACCCCATCCCGGTGGTAGGGCCGTTCCTCCACCCTGAAGCGCCGGTGCATACTCTGGTACTCTTTCTGCATCAGCTTGACATCGTGGAACCAGTCTCTGAACTCGTCCGCCGTGGAGCAGCCGTAATCCTGCAGGTCGCTCAGGATGCTGATTGCCTCTTCCAGGGTTGCGATGTCTTCCCGCCAGATAGAATCCGGCTCGTCCTTTTCGTTCCGGGCAAAGTCTTCACTGTTGTCCTTCAGGCTGCCCAGTTGGTTGATGATCCTCTCCAGTGACATCCCGTCACTCTTTTTTTCCATCACGCTCATTCCTTTCTCTGTTGTGGGTCAATGAATCCGAATACCAGCATGGCCATGTTGGCTCCCCTGGTTTGGTGCCGGTAAAGGGGCATTTTTACCGGGTAGGGGTAGAATGGTTTCGGGTCTTCGTTCATCCGCTCTTTGTCCACCGCATCGGCGACGGCGTGAAGCTCTTTCCTCCGAGCTTCAATCTGAGGGGGGAGGCGGACGATGCTGTTCAGCTTGTCCAGCAGCTCCATGTCTGCGATGCCGGTCAGCTCCTGCTTCGAGCGGTTCCACTTCATCTTGTTCCAGCTTTTGATCACCGTGAATTGGGTTTCATCGGCTTCCCGGATGAAGAGGGTGGTTCCTTTCAGCGCCATCTTCATTTGGCGACCTCCCCTGCGGTGGGGCCGGATGATATGTAGCGCAGGATGTCAATCTTGCCCCGCTCGACGATCTGCACGACGTCGCCGGGATAATTCTTGACGGCTCTGGTTTCTGCCTTCTCCCCTGGCAGGGCGTATTTCGCAGGGCTGTTCCAGACCTGAATGGTGGGCCTGCGAACTGACCCCAAGTCAACGGCGAGTATGTCGGCATCGTCCGGGAAGCTGTTCACGGTGTCCAGCATTTCCTGCAGCACGTCCTTCACATACTTTTTGGTCATGCTCCCACCTCCAGCTCTTCCATGAACGCCTGGTAGCTGGCCAGGGCTTCCCGGCTGTAGGCGGTGCTGGTGGTGCCAGCGGCGATGGCTTCCCGGCTCCCACGCCAGCCCATGTTGTAGGCCATGTAGAGGGTTTCGGTGTCGTAGCCGATGGCTTCATCGTGGGCCATGATCCAGGCGATGTAGTCGATGGCGACCTCTGCGTTCTGGAGCGGGTCGGTCAGGTCGGTCACTCCCAGCGCCTCGATGCGGTCTGCCTGGGCGGGGATGTTGATTTGCATCAGGCCGATGCTGTTGCCGCTGTCGCCGATGGCCTCAGCGTTGAAGCCGGTTTCCTGATTGGCGATGGCCATCACGGCGCAGAACAGTTCCGGGTCGTAGCCGCACAAGGCGTAGATGCTTTCCTGCAGGTCTGCGTCCAGGCTGATCTGCAGCAGCGGGGTGGCCGTGGCCAGTTCCTCTGTTTCCGCATCGATGCCGCTGTACTGGTGGTAGCTGCTGACCGTCGAGGCCGTCTTCTCCGTGCTGTCTGCCTCTGCAGGCGTTGGCCAGGTTCCGAAGAGTAGGCCAGCGGCCAGGGACACCGTGGCGACGATGGTCGCTGTGCGGAGCCGCTTCTTCCTTGCCTGTTCCCGCTTGCGCCGCTCGGAGCGGTTGCGGGGCTGTGCCGGTTGCATCTGGTAGGGCTGCCTGATGCAAAGGGCGGTTTCAGTTTTCATGGGTAGTCCTTCTTTCATGTTGGTTTTTACTCAGGCCAGCCCTTTGGCTTCCCGCTCTGCTTTCCAGCGCCTGAATCCCTCTTGAAACTCTGGGCGATGGAGGTCTTGCTGGATAGCGTTGTAGGCGGCCTGGGCCAGACTGAATTGAACGTGTTTCGGGATCTCCGAGGTGTTGATGTGGGGCATTGCACCGGGGTCAACCGGCGCAGCCTGGAGTTCTCTTTTTGGCATCCTGGTTGTCCCCTTTCTTACTCATACTGCCTTTTGTGGCTCTGCTGTGTCAGCGGACGCAAGGGCCTTTTGAATCTTCATTCCTTCCAGGACGGCGTAGGCGAGACGCTGTTCGTCTTCGCTCAAGGCTCGGAATGCCTGGATGACGTTTTCGGCCTCGTGCTTTTCCTCGCTTTTCATTGCTGTCACCTCCCTTTGCGAGTATTCTACCTCACAATGCGAGATATGTCAAGCGATATTTCTCAAAAAATATTGACAATGCGAGTTTTATGGTGTAAACTCTGTTTTATGAAGGAGGTGGTCGCAGTGAATAAAGGGGCAATAGGTGACCGCATTAGGCAAATCCGGAAGGAAGAACGTCTGACGCAGGAGGAGTTCGGCGCTCGTATCGGCGTTAAGGGGAATACCGTAACTGGATATGAGCGTGGGAGCAGAAGACCGTCTGATTCCGTGGTGAATTACATATGCCATATTTTTGGCATCAACCAGACGTGGCTTCGCACCGGTGAAGGGGAGAAAGATGTCCCGGCCCCCGCTTCGCAAACCGTTCTTGAGCAGTTGTTCGATGAATTTAACTGCAATGCTTTTGAGAAAAGCGTCTTACGGGCTTATTTCAGCTTAAATGAACGAGAGCGGAATGCTTTCGTTGGAAAATTGAAATTGATGTTTCCAGAGGCTATGGAAGTTCTTTCTGGAGGAGACCCCCTTGCACAAACTTGGCAGGAAGCAGAGCCTGCCGTGCATCCGAATGCTGAATTGGAATCCGCAGAGGATCTCCACGCCGAGCTTGACCGGCAGCTTACCGTAGAAAAAGAAGCGGCGGCAAAATAAGGAGCCTTATGCTCTGGCGGCTCCGGCACAATATGATGTTTTGGTATGGTGGAGGGTTTTCCCGGTGAAACCGCAAAAGGCCCACCCCAAACACCAGGGGTGGGCCTTTCTTTTGGAGGTGGTTATGTGTTTGGATTTATGAAGAAGAAGGCGGCTCCAGCGCCGAGCGTTGACCTGTCTGTCTTCTTTGATGGGGGTGCGTACCCGCAGGACTTTGTGCGGTTCAAACACGCCTGCATTGGGGATTTTCGGAGGGATGGCGAAACAGCCACCCTGTCAGGCTGTACCTGTTCTGACTACCAAAAGCGGGGCAGGCCGTGTTCCCATATGTTTGCGCTTGCCCTGGATTCAGGTGTCTATGCAGCGGCCTTTTCTGGCCATGAAAATCTGGAGGCCGCCATCGGCTCTCTTTCCGGCATGGCCATGAAACAGCTTGCGGCGGCTCTGTATTCTGGCCGCTACGGGGATACCCATTCCGTGAAGGAGTTAGGGCGGTACCTTCGTCCCATCGAAGCAGCGGGGCTTGCCTGCGTGGATGGCGATTCCTTTGTCTGGCCGGACGGAGTTCAGTCTAATCTGTACTTCGTTCTGCACTACCTGTATTCGGTGAAGGGGGTGCGGTGAGATGGCCGGTCTGAATGGCTGCCCTGCTGAAATGCAGGACGCTGTGATCTACGCCCGGTATTCCTCCCACTCCCAGCGGGACTGTTCCATTGAGCAGCAGGTCGCCGACTGCGAGGTCTTCGCCCGTCAGAATAATCTCCGAATCGTGAAGGTCTATGCTGACCGGCACCTGTCCGGCACCAGCGACAAGCGCCCGGAGTTCCAGCGTATGCTGAAAGACGCAGCGCATGGCCGGTGGGCTTTCGTGATCTGCTGGAAGCTGGATCGCTTCGCCCGGAACCGCTACGACAGCGCCACCTATAAATTCTGGCTGAAGAAGGCCGGGGTGCGGGTGCTGTATGCGAAGGAGTCAATTCCCGATGGGCCGGAGGGCATCCTGCCGGAATCAGTGCTGGAGGGCAGCGCTGAATATTACAGTGCAAACCTCGCCCAGAATATCAAGCGGGGGATGCTCTTCAATGCCAGGGACTGCAAGGTGAACAATGGCTCCATGCCCTACGGCTACTGCAAGGGGCCGGATGGCCGGTATGCCGTCAAAGAGCCGGAGGCGGATATTGTCCGGGATATTTTCAGGAAGACCGCCCAGGGGGTTCCCTTCGTGGACATCGCCAATGAGCTGAACGGGAAGGGTATTAAAACGAGCCGGGGGAACCGCTGGAATAAAAACAGCTTCCACGCCATGCTGAAAAATGAGAGCTACATCGGCGTGTATCACTTTTCGGATGTCCGGGTCGAGGGCGGTATGCCTGCGATTATTGAGTCGGAGGTCTTTTGGGAGGTTGACCGTGTTTTGAGGACAAAGAAAAACCCGCAAGGGCGGCACCGTGAAAACGGCGACTACCTCTTGACGGGGAAGTTGAAGTGTGCCTACTGCGATTCCTTCATGGTGGGCTTTTCCGGCACCGGGAAGCATGGGGAGCTGCACTATTATTACGGCTGTCAAAAGCGGCGGCAGGAGAAGGGCTGCAAAAAGCGGAACGTCCGCCGTGACTGGATTGAACGCCTGGTGGTGCAGACCACTCTGGACTGCGTCCTGCAGGATGATGTGATTCAATGGCTGGCCGATTCCATCCTGGCCTACCAGGAGAAGGAGGCGGCCTCTGCGGAGCTGGCCTTGCTGCGTGAGCGCCGGTCTGAAAATGAGCAGGCCACCGCCAATGTCATGAAGGCCATCGAAGCCGGTATTATCACGGCCACCACGAAGAAGCGCCTGCTGGAGCTGGAGGCCGAGGCCGCCGACCTTGACCGGGCGATCTCTCTGGAGGAGGCCAGCCACACCCGCCTGGATCGTGACGTGATCCTGTATTGGCTGGAGCAGTTCCGGGGCGGGAATATCAATGACCAGGCTTTCCGGCGCAAGGTCATTGACAGCTTTGTCTCTGTGGTCTACCTCTCCGATGATCATATCCGAATCGCCTTTAATTATTCGGGGAAGCGGAACGAGGTTGACCGGGCTTTGGTCATGGAGGCCGAGGACGTGGCGGGGCTGGAGGGTTCGCTTAAACTCTCCCAAGCTCCACCATGTTCCGGGGAACTGCGTTTTGCAGTTCCCCGGATTTTTTATTGCCCTTATGCGTTGTGAGAGGCTTTCAAACCATCCCCCTGGAGCATCTTCTCTTTCTGGCGGACTACTACCATGTCTCTACCGACTACCTCCTTGGCCGCACCAACAACCCCAAACTCAACCGATAGGGGCAGCTTTTACCGTGTGAAAATAATTTCCGTATTTTCGCGCATTCCGTCTTGTCTTTTCCCTCCGCCCATGTTATAATTCTTTTCATCAGCAGCGCAGCACGCTGCAAGAAAAGGAGTTGTAGTTTCCATGGAAAGCATCAAGAAATACATCGCGGAAGCCATCGGTACCTTCACCCTGGTCACGTTCGGCTGCGGCACCGCAGTTGCCGTCGGCTGTGACAGCGCTTCGGGCAGCGGCTACCTGCTGACCGCGCTGGCCTTCGGGCTGGTCATCGTCGCCATGGCGTACAGCATCGGCAATGTGTTCGGCTGTCACATCAACCCGGCTGTCTCCTTGGCAATGCTGCTGCGCAAGCAGCTTTCCGGCAAGGACTTCGTGGGCTATGTGATTGCACAGCTGGTGGGTTCCGCCGTTGGCTGCGTTGTGCTGGGCGTCGTGTTCGGCTTTGACTGCGGATTTGGCGCGAACCAGATTCAGGCCGGTTGGGAGCATGGCACGGCCGTCTCCGCCCTGCTGGTGGAAATCATTCTCACCTTTGTCTTTGTCCTAGCAATCATTGGCGTCACCAGCAAGGTCGAGAACACCGCAGTCTCCGGTCTGGTGATCGGCCTGACCCTGACGCTGGTGCATATCCTGGGCATTGCGCTGACCGGCACCTCCGTCAACCCCGCCCGGAGCCTGATGCCTGCCCTGTTCGCCGGCGGCACGGCCCTGGCTCAGGTCTGGATTTTCATCGTTGGCCCGCTCGTCGGCGCGGCCCTTGCGGCTGTCGTGTACACGGCACTGGATAAGAGCGAGGCGTAAGGCTGCGGCAACCGCTCCCCCTTTGCGTTCCTGACTGTCAAACCCCCTCTGCACAGCTGTGCAGAGGGGGTTCTTTTATCCTGCGCGTCTGTCGGCTGATTATTCTTTGCGATTTTTCATAAACTTCTTGCAATTTTGGCCGGGCCAGTGTATAATAATAGTATAAAGTCGGCGGCGTGTCGGCAGCTCTGCCCGCAGGCGACCCACAGGGAGGTTCACAGTATGAAGAGTATCATCACCATCGGCAGGCAGTTCGGCAGCGGCGGCCGGGAAATCGGCCTCAAGCTGTCCCAGGAATTGGGCTACGCCTTTTATGACAAGGCCGTGCTGGCGGATGCCGCGAAGAAGCTGGGGGTCTGCGAGGCCCTGCTGGAGCAGAGCAGCGAAAGCTCTGTGGGCGCTTTCATTTACAACGTGGTGCTGAACAACCGGGAGGAGTCCTTTGAGGACAAGCTGGCCAAGCAGGAGTTTGACTACCTCCGCAAGCAGGTGAAGAAGGGCCCCTGCGTCATCATTGGCCGTTGCGCCAGCTATCAGTTCCGGGAAGAGCCTGGCCTGTTCAGCATCTTCATCACCGCCCCCATGGAGCAGCGGGCGGAGCGCATCCTCTCCCTGAAGGAGACTTACGGCGCGGACAACGAGAAGGCCGCCAGGCGGATGATTCAGCACACTGACAAGAAGCGCGCCAACTACTACAATTACTACACCAACCAGCGCTGGGACGATATGAACCAGTACCACCTGATTCTGGACAGCACCCTGATGGGCATTGACGGCACCGTGGACGCCCTGGCCCAGTTCATCCGAAACGCCTGAGCTACAGAAAAATAGACCCTCCGCACTGCGTTTTGCACGCGCTGCGGAGGGTGATTTTTTGTTATTGAACGGTTTCCGCCGAGGTGATGGCGTCCCGCTCCTTCAGCAGCTCCCGCTGCAGGGTGATGACGTTCCACCGGGCGTTGTCCGGCGTCAGGATGCACTTGACCACCCTGGCCCCGGTGGCGTTCAGCCCGGCCACCACGGCGTCCAGCCGCTCATCGTTAGCAAAGCCGCACAGCACCGCCATGGGCACCTCCAGCTCCGGCCCGATATAGGGCGCTCTGGCGTACAGGGAGCGGGCCTGGTTGACCTGGGTCAGGGTGCCGATGGGCCGGTTGTACAGGCTGCGCTCCACCCGCACGGCGGGGACGCCCAGCCCCTGGGCTGCGGCAGTCAGGGCGTTGGCGCTCATCAGGTCGCAGCCGAACAGCAAAATCAGTTCCTTCATGGTGCCTCTTTTCCGGAAAGAGCCGGGGCGTGAACCGCTCCGGCTCTGTGGTCGTTATGCCTCTGCGTTCTCAGCCGCTTCCTCCTGGGGCACATCCGTGCCGGGGACGGCGCGGAGCACCACACCGGTGCGGGCGGGCAGGTACAGCCGCAGCTTCCGGCCATACTCGCCGGGAATCAGGCTGGGATAGTGCTGATGACTGATGCGGTTCTGGCCGCCATAACATTCATCGTCGGTGCAAAGCACCACTTCATAGTCGCCCCCCGCCGTCACCGGGATACGGTAGTTGTCAAAGGACTGCGTGGGGTTGAAGTTCAGGACGAACAGCAGGCCGCTGCGCTCAAAGGCGATGACCTGGTCCTGCCGGTGCATCCAGTTCAGGTGGGGCATCCACTGCTCGAACAGGTTGGAGTCCTTCACGGTGGCGACCATGTCCCGGTCAAAGTCCCCCAGCCACTGATATTTCAGGTAGCCGTTGTCCACCAGGCTCCACTGGCGGCGGCAGTGGAAGAAGCTCCAGCCGTTGCCCTCCCGGGGGAAGTCGATCCACTCCGGATGGCCGAACTCGTTGCCCATGAAGTTCAGATAGGCCTCCCCGCCGCCGGCAATGGTCAGCAGGCGAATCATCTTGTGGAGGGCGATGGCCCGGTCAATGACCAGGTTGTGGGTGGCCTTGTCCATGTCCGTGTACATACTGGCGTCCGCCAGGCGGAACATCATGGTCTTATCCCCCACCAGGGCCTGGTCGTGGCTCTCCACATAGGCCACGGTTTTCTCGCCGGGACGGCGCAGGCACATGGAGGACCAAATCTTGTCCAAATCCCACTGCTTGTCGGACTGCTCCTTCACCAGCTTGATCCACATATCCGGCAGGCCCATGCCCAGGCGGTAGTCAAAGCCCAGGCCGCCGTCCTCGATGGGCAGGCACATCCCCGGCATACCGGACATATCCTCGGCAATGGTGATGGCATCCGGCTTCACCTGGCGAATCAACTCGTTGGCCAGCTGCAAGTAGGTGACAGCCTCTGTGTCCGTGTTCAGGGAGAAGTATTTCCCGTTGCTGTCAAAGTCTGTCCCCAGCCCGTGGTCATGGTACAGCATGGAGGTGACGCCGTCAAAGCGGAAGCCGTCAAAGTGGTACTCCTCCAGCCAGAACTTCAGGTTGGACAGCAGGAAGTGCAGCACGTTATTGTCGTTATAGTTGAACAGCTTGGTGCCCCAGGCGGGATGGTCGCCCCGTTCCCCCCGGTGGAAGAACTGCCATTCGGTGCCGTCAAAGCAGTTGATGCCCTCCACCGTGTTCTTCACCGCGTGGGAGTGTACCAAGTCCATAATGACCCGGATACCCATGCTGTGGGCCTTGTCCACCAGGTACTTCAAATCCTCCGGCAGGCCGAACCAGTTGGAGGCGGCGTAGAAGCTGGACACCTGGTAGCCAAAGGAGCCGTAGTAGGGGTGCTGCATGATGGCCATAAGCTGGATGGTGTTATAGCCCGCCTTCTGGATGCGGGGGAGGGTCTTGTCGGCAAACTCCCGATAGGTGCCGATGCGCTCCTCCTCCTGGGCCATGCCCACATGGGCCTCGTAAATCAGCAGCTCCTCCTGGCTGCTGAACCCCTGGTCTGTCCAGGGGTAGGAGACGGAATCGTCCCACACCTCGCAGTACCACTGAATCGTCTTTTCGTCCTGCACCACCCGGCGGGCGTACAGGGGGATATGCTCGGTGGTGAAGCCGTCATGCTTCACCACGGTTTTCACCTTGCAGCCGTTCCACAGGGCGTTGTCGCCCTCCAGGAAAATCTCCCACACGCCGTCGTCGTGGTCGTGCAGCTCGTGGCTCTTGGGGTTCCAGCCGTTGAAGTCACCCATCAGCCAGACCCGCTGGGCCGCAGGCGCCCACTCCCGGTACACCCAGCCGCCCTCTACATGGTGGAAGCCGTAGAAGAGGTGGGCGTTGGCGAAGTCCTTCAGGGTAGCGCCATCGTGCAGGAGCTGCTCCTTTTTCCAATGGTAGTTGTCCATCCGCTGGCGGATGTCCCCCTCATAGGGTGTCAGCTGGGGGTTCAATTCCAACAACCGATAAGCCATAATGACCTTCCTTTCGTGCGTCACAGGGTTCCTTTGGGGATGCGGGGCGCAGGCGGCAGCGGGACTACCGGCCGTGCCGCCCCGGCATTCTTTTTCTATTGTAACAGATTTGTGCGGATGATACAACCATTATTTTGGGATTCTAGGAGTTTTGTGCAGGATGACGCTTTTGGATGGGAAGAGCGGTTTCCGCCGCTGCTCAACCGACCCCTCACCTGTCCCACTTCTGAATGAGAGCGCGAATCTGGTCGGTAAACTTCGCCAAATCCTTGTTCGTGCCGCCCTTGTTCCTGCCGATGACCTCCAGCAGCTGCCGTCCGGCCTCCTCCAGCCGCCGGTAGGCGGGGGAGCCCTCCTGCCACTTGGAGGCCTGCTTCTTCGGCGGGGCTATGCCCTGCTGCGTCACCAGCCCGGAGGCCAGGTCAAAGACCTCCCGCCACTCCGGGGCGTGAGCGGGGTAGCCCATCCGGTTCAGTTCCGCTGCGAAGCCCTCGCAGACCGGGCCGTCCCCATGCACCACGAACACCTGGGCTGGCCTCGGCTGGTCGAACTGGGAGACCCACCGGATAAGCGCATCGTGGTCAGCGTGGGAGGACATGCCATCCAGCTGGACGATGGAGGCCCGCACCGCCACGTCCTCGCCGAACAGGCGGACGTGCTCCTTTCCCTCCAGCAGTGCCCGGCCCAGGGTGCCCTGGGCCTGATAGCCCACGAACACCACGGCGCACTCCGGCCGCCACAGGTTATGCTTCAGATGGTGACGGATGCGGCCCGCGTCGCACATCCCGGAGGCGGAGATGATGACTTTGGGGGTCATATCGGCGTTCAGCGCCTTGGACTCCTCGCTGGTCTGGGTCAGCCGCAAGCCGTCCACCTGGAACAGGGAGATACCGTCGGCCACCAGCGCCAGGGCGTCCTCGTCCAGGTAGCCGGTCAGGTCACCGGAGAAAATCTGGGTGGCCTGGGTGGCCAGGGGGCTGTCCACCACCACCTCAAAGTCGGGCAGGGAAGTGACCAGCCCGGCCAGCTTGATTTCCCGCAGGAAGTAGAGCAGCTCCTGGATGCGGCCCACCGCGAAGGAGGGGATGATGACGTTGCCGCCCTTGGCGAAGGTGTCATTCAGCACCTCAACCAACTTGCTCACATAGCCGCCATGTACGCCGTGGTTCCGGTCGCCATAGGTGGACTCCATGATGACGTAGTCCGCGCCGGAGATGGGCTGAGGGTCCCGGATGATGGGCTGATGGGTGTTGCCGATGTCGCCGGAAAAGGCCAGCTTCCGGCCCACGTCCCCCTCCCGGAGCCACAGCTCCACATAGGCGCTGCCTAAGAGGTGCCCCGCGTCGGTCATGCGGAATTGGACGCCCTCCCCCAGGGAGACCGTCTGTCCGTAGTCCACCGGCACCAGCAGCTTCAGCGCCGCCTCCGCGTCGGCCACGGTGTAGAGGGGTTCCACCGCCTCCTTCCCTGCCCGGCGGCCCTTCTGGTTGGCCCAGCTGGCGTCGCTCTCCTGGATGTGGGCGGAGTCCAGCAGCATGATGGACAGCAGCTTGCAGGTCAGGCCGGTGGCGTAAATGGGGCCCCGGAAGCCCTGCTTCACCAGCAGCGGCAGGCGGCCGGAATGGTCGATGTGGGCGTGGGTCACCAGGACGGCGTCGATTTGCCCGGCGGAAAAGGGGAACGCCTGGTCGTCCACCTCATCCTTCCCCTGCTGCAAGCCGCAGTCCACCAGGAGCCGCATCCCGCAGGCGGAGACATAGTGGCAGGAGCCGGTGACGGCGTGGGCCGCGCCATAAAATCGAAGTTCCATAGATTCGCTCCTTCCCGCTCCGGCAGGCGCTGCGCCTGGCGGAGCAAGCTGATAGATTTGAAACCATTTTAATACATCTTTCCGGCAATGTCAACGGCTGGAGGTTGGGCTACAGACAGAACTGCTTTGGAAGCATATACTTTTTCTTCCCCCAGGGAGCCCCCATCCCGCGAAAAACAGCTTGTGCTTTTCCCGAAAATCAGGTACAATAATCCCACTTGACAAAAAGGCAGGAATGAGCCATGAATCCAAAGCTGGAACGTATCCTGCCGCGTGTACAGAAGCCTGCGCGGTACACCGGCGGAGAATACCGGGAGATTCAGAAGGACAAGGCCGCGGTAGACACCCGCTTTGCCTTCTGCTTCCCGGACACTTACGAAATCGGCATGAGCAACCTGGGTATGCGCATCCTGTACGGCGCTATCAACGAGATGGACGGCGTCTGGTGCGAGCGGTGCTTCGCCCCCTGGGGGGACATGGAGGAGGAGATGCGCCGGGCGGAGCTGCCCCTGTTTGCCCTGGAGTCCGGCGACCCCATCCGGGACTTTGACCTGGTGGCCTTCTCCCTGGGCTACGAGATGGCCTACACCAACGTGCTGAATATGCTGGACCTGGCGGGGATACCCCTCTATGCCAGCCAGCGGGACGAGAACTGGCCCATCGTCTGCGCCGGAGGCACCTGCGCCTACCACGCGGAGCCGCTGGCGGACTTCATCGACCTGTTCTTCCTGGGGGAGGGGGAGGAGCTGGGCCCGGAGGTCATTGAGTGTTACCGGGCCTGCAAGCGCCAGGGAAAGAGCAAGACGAAGTTCCTGGAAGAAGCGGTGAAAATTCAGGGCGTCTACGTCCCCGCCTTCTATCAGGTGACATATAACGAGGACGGCACCCTCCGCTCCATGACCCCCACCCACGGCGCGCCCGCTAAAGTGACTAAGCGCATCATCAAAGACCTGGACAGCGCCTATTACCCCACCCACACCATCGTCCCCTCCACAGAAATCGTCCATGACCGGGTGATGCTGGAGCTATTCCGGGGGTGTGTCCGGGGCTGCCGGTTCTGCCAGGCGGGGTACTGCTACCGCCCTGTCCGGGCAAAGACCTCGGAGACTCTGGTGAAACAGGGCATCGAGGCCTGCATCGACTCCGGCTATCAGGAGATGACCCTGACCAGCCTCTCCTCCAGCGACTACCGCCCCCTGACCTGCCTGCTGGACGGGCTGCTGGACTACTGTGAACCGCGGAACATCAACATCTCCCTCCCCTCCCTCCGGGCGGACGGCTTCTCCATGGGCATCATGCGGCGGCTGCAAAAGGCCCGGAAGTCCTCCATGACCTTCGCGCCGGAGGCGGGCACCCAGCGGCTGAGGGACGCCATCAACAAGAACGTGACGGAGGATGACCTGCTCCAGTCCTGCCGCACGGTGTTCGAGGGCGGGTGTAGCGCGGTGAAGCTGTACTTCATGCTGGGCCTGCCCACGGAGACGGATGAGGACGTGGCGGGCATCGCCGCCCTGGCGGACAAGGTTTACCAGTCCTGGCGCACCTACACCCCCAACCGCTCCAAAGGGGTGCGCATCACCATCTCCACCTCCTTCTTCGTCCCCAAGCCCTTCACCCCCTTCCAGTGGGAGAAGCAAATCAGCATGGAGGAGTACCAGCGGCGGGTGGACCTGCTGCGCTCCTGCATCCACAACCGCTCCATCGTCTACAACTGGCACGACGGGGACGCCAGCTATG
Organism: Clostridiales bacterium; assembly: GCA_021200895.1. Classification (GTDB taxonomy): domain Bacteria; phylum Bacillota; class Clostridia; order Oscillospirales; family Oscillospiraceae; genus Onthomonas. Next base: position 24,265 of record JAJQFX010000192.1, read on the forward strand.
TGGAGGCGGCCCTGGCCCGGGGCGACCGGCGGATGAGCCGGGTGCTGGAGGAGGTCTGGCGCAGCGGCGGCAGGCTGGATTCCTGGTCGGAATACTTTGATTTTGAGCGGTGGATGGACGCCTTCCGCAAGGCGGGGCTGGACCCGGACTTTTACGCCTGCCGGGAGCGGCCCAGGTGCGAACTGCTGCCCTGGTCGGTCAGCGACGTGGGGGTGCGGCAGGACTACCTGTGGCAGGAGCGGGAGCAGGCCTATCGGGGGGTCATCACCCCGGACTGTCGGGTGAAGTGCATGGGCTGCGGGGCAACGCGGCTGATTCCCGGTGAAAAGTGCGACGTGGACAGGGGGTAACGGCATGGCAGGACACAAGAACAGACTGCTCTTCCGGAAGGAGGGGCGGGGGGTGTATATCTC
>JAJQFX010000058.1 GCA_021200895.1 Clostridiales bacterium
TCACCACCGCCATCGAGCACGCCGCCGTACTGGAGACCTGCAAGCAGCTGGAGCGGGAGGGCTACGAAGTCACTTACCTGGCTCCCAACGCCAGCGGCTCCATCAACCTGGCGGACCTGGCCGCCGCCCTGCGGCCCGACACCGCGCTGGTGTCCATGATGCTGGTGAACAACGAGCTGGGGACGCTGCTGCCGGTGAAAGCGGCCTGCGCTCTGGTCAAAAACCGGGACCGGAACATCCTGTTCCACACCGACGCGGTGCAGGGTTTTTTGAAGGTCCCCTTCACCCCCAAGGGGCTTGGTGTGGACCTGCTTTCCATCAGCGGCCACAAGGTCCACGCCCCCAAGGGCGTGGGTGCGCTGTACATCCGGGCGGGGTTGAACCTGCCAGCGTATCTCACCGGCGGCGGGCAGGAGCGGGGCCTGCGCTCCGGCACTGAGGCCACCGCCCAAATCGCCGCCTTCGCCACCGCTGCGCGCATCTGCAAGGCGTCTTTCAACGCGGACCGCACCCACATGGCCCGCCTGAAAGCCTACGCTCTGGCCCAGCTCGCGGAACAGGCGCCGGAGGTGGAAACCATCGGCCAGGGGGAGGCCCCCCACATCCTGGCGCTGACCCTACCGGGGTACAAGGCTGAGGTGCTGGTCCGGGTGCTGGGGGACAACGGCGTGTGCGTCTCCGCCGGGTCCGCCTGTCACCGGGGCAAGCCCAGCCACGTCTACGCCGCCATGGGCCTGACCAAGCCCCAGCGGGACGGGGCCTTCCGGGTGTCCTTTGACCGGGCCACCACCCAGGAAGAAGTGGATTATTTCGTTGAGCAGCTGGTCAAGGCGAAAAGCACGCTGTTCCCATCCATGTCGTGATGCTGCCTCCGGCAGAATAAGCAATTAGCAATGTGCAATGTGCAATTATGGGGGAACCCGAACGCTGGCCGCTCTCTGTGAAGGGCATCGTTTTCGATGGCGTTCCGGTAAGTCCACTATGGCTGAAAACCTGGTCATTGCACATTGCTAACCGCACATTGCACATTCGGAAAAAGCTGTCCAAGGCGCAAACGCGACATGGTATAACCAGGTAAAAGGAATGCTCTGTCACTCCTTTACAATGTCCGCGAACTGTCCGCCCACCACCTGACACAGGGCGTTCGGCTCCACCAGCACCTGGACGCCGATCTTCCCGGCGGAGACGGCGATGGCGTCGTACAGGATCGCCGTCTCGTGGAAGGTTGTAAAAAAGGGCTTCTTCATACCCACGGGGGAGCAGCCACCCCGGACGTAGCCCGTCAGAGGCAGCAGCTGGGCCAGGGGCAGCATGGCAATGCTTTTCTCCCCCACGGCGCGGGCGGCCTTTTTCAGGTCCAGCTCCTCCGCCACCGGCAGGTCGAACACGTAATAGGTGCCGCTGGCCCCGCGGGTCACGAGGGTCTTGAACACCGTCTCCGGGTCCTGACCCAGCGACTGGGCCACCGTGACGCCGTCCACCGCTACACCCTCCTTGTGGGGGTAGGTCATGGCGGTGTAGGGAATGCCCTGTTGTTCCAAAATCCGCATGACGTTGGTCTTTTCGCCCTGTTCTTTGGCTTTTTTCTTCATCTGGTTGTCCTTTCCGGCGGCGCTGCCGCCGAACAAACGCGCTCTCCGGGCAGATGGTTTTCTGCCCCGGAAAAGCGCGTTTTTGCGTCTTGGTTATGCTTTAAAGTCCACATTGTCACTGATTCGGTGGAAACCCGCACATTGCACATTGCTAATTGCTAATTGCACATTGTTACTTGCCCGCCCTCGCCGTTGACGCAGACGAAGCACAGCCGCCGGTCCTCCGGGGTGGGTTCCCGCCGCTCCAAGCCGCCGAACACCTGCACCTGAGCGAAACCAGCGGCTTGCAGCAGTCCTTTCAGTTCAGAGACTTCCCAGGCCCGCTCACAATGTTCTTCCTGCTCCCGCCGCCAGAGGTCGCCCTCCAGCTCGAAGAGGTCCATGCCGTAGGTTAGCACCCGGCTGTCCTGGTCGAAGTCGGCCCGCCAGAGGCAGAACACGTCCTCGGTTTCGTCCACGAACAGCTGGCCGTCCAGGGCTTTCAGCCCCTGGGGGGCGATGATGTCAAAGAGGAAGTACCCGCCGGGCATCAGGAAGGTGTGGACCCGGCGGAAGGCCTCAGCCAGCGTCTCCCGGTCGGTGATATAGTTCATGCTGTCCAGGCTGGAGACGCAGGCGTCGATGGTGCCAAACAAATCCAGCTCGTCCATGGCCTGGTTCAGGAAGATGGGAGGCTCTCCCTCCACCTCCTGGGCCTTTTCCAGCGCCTCGGACAGCATCTCCGGGGAGAGGTCCGCACCGATCATGGTGTAGCCCCGCTCCGCCAGCATACAGGTCAGAGTCCCTGTGCCACAGGCCAGGTCCAGCACCAGTTTCACCGGCACCCGGCTCTCCCGGAACCAACTCTGATACCAGTCCAGCCAGGCGGAATAGTCCACGTCGGTGGTCAGGCCGTCGTAGTATCGGGCCAGGCCCTCATAGGCGTTGCCGCTCACGGTTCGTCCTCTCCGCTCTCGTCGCCCTCCTGGGGCAGGATGCGGCGGAACACCTGCTGATAGCCGTCCACGCCGTAGTGCAGCGCCCGGTTGACCCGGCTGATGGTGGCGCTGCTGGCCCCGGTCTCCTTGAGGATGTCGTTGTAGATCATGCCCTTCTGGAGCAGCACCGCCACGTCGTAGCGCTGCTCCATGGCCCGCAGCTCGGAGACGGTACACAGGTCCTGAAAGAACCGATAGCACTCGTCCTCGTCCTTCAGCTGCAAAATCGCCTGGTAAAGGCCCATGCTGGCCTTTTTGCCGTTTACCCTTGCCATGTCAATGCC
>JAJQFX010000199.1 GCA_021200895.1 Clostridiales bacterium
CCGCGTCGTCCAGCTCGCAGCTGGTGGTGGCGAAGCCGTAGGGGTAAATCTCCCCCGCGTCGGCGCTGGCCGTCTCAAAGTGGTACATGGGTACGTTGACGGACATGATGTTCTTGTAGGTCATGTCCAGCTCCACACTCTGTTTGGGGTACAGCAGGCTCTGCTCCAGCACCTCACTGCTCATCAGGGCGGAGGCCACGGTAAAGGAGCCGTGGGCGCGCATCAGCGCGTCCTCCACCTTCTTGCGCAGGGCGCGGTTCTCCCGCACCAGGTCCAGGAACTGCTTCATCAGCTCGTCCCGTTTGTCCTTCAGCAGCTTGTGGCCCCGGGTGGAGGTGGCCAGCTTCTTTTTCTGCTTGGTCAGCTCCATACGGGTGGCATTGACTGTTGCGGAAGGCATAGGCTATCCCTCCTTATTCTGCGCCTTTGCCGTGGAGATACTTCTCGATATACTCTGGCTTGATACGCTTCAGCTCGTTCTCCGGCAGGAGCCGTAGCAGCTCCCAGCCCAAATCCAGCGTCTCGAAGATGGAGCGGTTCTCGTCCTGGCCCTGGGAGACGTAGCGGCGCTCGAACTCGTCGGCAAACTTGGCGTACTGCAAGTCCACCGGGGACAAAGCCGCCTCGCCCAGAATGGCCATCAGCTCCTGGTTCTCCTTGCCGGTGGCGTAGGCGGCGAAGAGTTGGTTCATGGTGCCGGAGTGGTCTTCACGGGTCTTGCCCGCGCCGGTGCCCTTGTCCTTCAAACGGGACAGGGAGGGCATGACGTCGATGGGGGGCAGCACGCCCTTGCGGTACAGCTCACGGCTCAGGATGATTTGGCCCTCGGTGATATAACCGGTCAGGTCGGGGATGGGGTGGGTCTTATCGTCCTCCGGCATGGTCAGGATGGGAATCATGGTGATGGAGCCGGGCTGGCCCAGGTGGCGGCCTGCCCGCTCGTACATGGTGGCCAGGTCTGTGTACAGGTAGCCGGGGTAGCCACGGCGGCCGGGGACTTCCTTCTTGGCGGCGGAGACCTCACGGAGGGCTTCGGCGTAATTGGTGATGTCGGTCAGGATGACCAGAACGTGCATTCCCTTGTCAAAGGCCAGGCACTCCGCGGCGGTCAGCGCCATACGGGGGGTGGAGATACGCTCCACGGCGGGGTCGTTGGCCAGGTTGATGAAGAGGACAGTGCGCTCCAGCGCGCCGGTGCGGGTGAACTCCTGGACGAAATACTCCGACTCCTCAAAGGTGATGCCGATGGCGGCAAAGACCACGGCGAAGTTGGAGTCGTCGTCCAGCACTCTGGCCTGCCGGGCGATTTGGGCGGCCAGCTGGTTGTGGGGCAGGCCGGAGCCGGAGAAGATGGGCAGCTTCTGCCCACGCACCAGGGTGTTCAGCCCGTCAATGGCGGAAATGCCGGTCTGAATGAACTCGTCCGGGTAGTCCCGGGCGGCGGGGTTCATGGCCAGGCCGTTGATGTCCCGATGGGCTTCCGCCAGGATCTCCGGGCCGCCGTCAATGGGCTCGCCCATGCCGGAGAAGACCCGGCCCAGCATATCGCCGGACACGCCCAGCTCCAGGGGATGCCCCAGGAAGCGCACCTTGGTATCCCGCAGGTTGATGCCGGAGGCAGCCTCGAACAGCTGCACCACGGCGTTGCCGCCGTTGACCTCCAGCACCTTGCCACGGCGGACGGTGCCGTCGGGCAGTTCGATTTCCACCAGCTCGTCATAGGTGACGCCGTCCACATGGGTGACCACCATCAGGGGGCCGTTGATGGACTCTATGGTTTTATATTCCTTAATCATCCGTCATCCTCCTCCCCTCGCTCTGCGATTTCCGCGATTTGCTGGGCCATATCCTCAGACAGCTTGGCGTAAACGGCTTCGTACTCGTCCACCGGCACGGTCTTGGCCCGGCCAATGCCGTTTCTGGCCTCGATGGTAAACAGGGCGTTCAGGTCGGCCCCCTTGTCCAGGGCGGCGCGGCACAGCCGGTCATAGTCCAGAATGATTTTCAGCATCAGGAACTGACGGCGGCAGTCGGAGAAGCAGTCAATGTCCACAAAGGCGTTCTGCTGGAGGAAGTCCTCCCGAATGATACGGGCGGTCTCCAGGGTCAGCTGGTCCTTGGCGGAGAGGGAGTCCTTGCCCACCAGCTGAACGATTTCATTCAGGCTGGCCTCCTCCTGGAGGATAGCCAGGGCCTTGGCCCGGTTCTGGGAGTATTCAGGGCCGAAGTGCTGCTCATACCAGGGCCGCAGGGAGTCCTCGTATAGGGAGTAGGAGTTCAGCCAGTTGATGGCCGGGAAGTGACGGCGATAGGCCAGGGAGGCGTCCAGCGACCAGAACACCTTCACGATGCGCATGGTGCCCTGGCTCACCGGCTCGGACAGGTCGCCGCCGGGAGGGGAGACGGCGCCCACCGCCGTCAGGCTGCCCTTGCGCTCCCCGTCGGAGCCGATGCACTGGACGATGCCCGCCCGCTCGTAGAACTGGGCCAGACGGCTGGCCAGGTAGGCGGGGTAGCCTTCCTCGCCGGGCATCTCCTCCATACGGCCGGACATCTCACGCAGGGCCTCCGCCCAGCGGGAGGTGGAGTCGGCGATAACGGCCACGTCATAGCCCATATCCCGGAAATACTCCGCGATGGTGATGCCGGTGTAGACGGAGGCCTCACGGGCGGCCACCGGCATATCGGAGGTGTTGGCAATCAGCACGGTGCGCTTCATCAGCGTCTCGCCGGTGCGGGGGTCTACCAGCTCCGGGAACTCCCGCAGCACGTCGGTCATCTCGTTGCCCCGCTCGCCGCAGCCGATATAGACCACGATG
>JAJQFX010000196.1 GCA_021200895.1 Clostridiales bacterium
AATGCCGCTTGACGGCGGAGCTGTCAGCGAAGCTGACTGAGGGGTGATGCCGCAGCCGGTTCCGTTGGGATTTTGTGACGGTTAAATAAAACAAAGTTTTAGTTTTCACACTCTAGTAGGGGCGAACAACGTTCGCCCGGCCACCGTTCCCTGACGCCGTGTTCATAAAGGCGGATAAATAAGTTGGGTGTTGCTGCAAACTGTCCTGTTGGTGCAGCGGGTCAGTAATAGGGAATCTGTCACAGAACAGAGTATCCCACCCATTTGGCAGCGGTTTAGGAAGCCCTGGCAGCGGGCGCACACTGTGCGCCCCTACTGGAGCAAGGGAAGGTCGGGCAAATCCCCTATAGCGAACGTTATCAAAGGAAGCTATCAAAATAAATGACCCCTGCCCATCCGGGCAGAGAAAAAAGGAGACCGTGCCATGAAAGACGGATTTGTCACCGTAGCCGCCGCCACCCCCAAGGTGCAGGTGGCGGACTGCGCCTACAACGCCCGGCAGACCATTGCCCTGCTGAAGGAGGCCGCCCGCCGTGGGGTGAAAGCAATTTGCTTCCCGGAGCTGGGGCTGACGGGCTACACCTGCGCCGACCTGTTCCTCCAGCCGGTGCTGCTGGACGGGGCGCTGCGGGCCCTGGAGCAGGTAGTGGAGGCCACCAAGGGGCTGAACTTGCTGGCGGTGGTGGGTCTGCCCCTCCGCTTCCCGGAGCGGAACGCCCTGTATAACTGCGCGGCGGTGCTGTGCAACGGGGAGATTTTGGGCATCGTACCCAAGGTGAACATCCCCAACTACACCGAGTTCTACGAGGGGCGGTGGTTCGCCTCCGGGCTGGAGCTGTCCCTGACCGTCACCCTCTGCGGCCAGGAGGTGCCGGTGGACGCCCGGCAGATTTTCCGTTGCCGGGAGCTGCCGGAACTGTGCGTCGGCGTGGAGCTGTGCGAGGATCTGTGGGTGCCTGCGCCTCCCTCTAACGACCTGTGCGCGGCGGGGGCCACCGTGATTCTGAACCCCTCCGCCTCGGATGAAATCGTCTGCAAGGACGCTTACCGCCGCAGCCTGGTGGTGGGCCAGTCCGGGCGGCTGGTCTGCGGCTACGTCTACGCCGACGCTGGGGAGGGGGAGAGCTCCACCGACCTGGTCTACGCCGGCCACGACCTGATTGCGGAGAACGGCTCCCTGCTGGCGGAGCGGCGGTTCGCCACCGGGCTGACCGTTTCGGAGGTGGACGTTCACAAGCTGGCCTTCGAGCGGCGGAGAATGTCCACCTATCCCCCCGACGGGGAATGTTGCGTGGAGGAGGTGCCCTTCTCCCTGACGCTGGAGCAGACGGAGTTGACCCGGCACGTTGCCCCCAACCCCTTCGTCCCCGCCGACCTGGGGGACAGGGCCGCCCGGTGCCAGGAGATTTTCACCCTGGCCTCCTGGGGGCTGCGGAAGCGACTGGAGCATACCCACGCAAAGACGGCGGTGATTGGCCTGTCCGGCGGGCTGGACTCCACCCTGGCGCTCCTCATCACCGCCAACGCCATGCAGCTGCTGGGGCGGCCCAACACCGACATCCTCTGCGTCACCATGCCCTGCTTCGGCACTACTGACCGCACCCGGGACAACGCCACCCAGCTGGCCCACTGCCTGGGTACTTCCTTCCGGCGGGTGGACATCGGGGAGAGCGTCATGCGCCACTTTGCCGACATCGGCCACGACCCGGACGACCACTCCGTCACCTATGAGAACTGCCAGGCCAGGGAGCGCACCCAGGTGCTGATGGATTTGGCCAACCAGTCCGGCGGATTAGTGATTGGCACCGGCGACCTGTCCGAGATGGCCCTGGGCTGGTCCACCTACAACGGAGACCATATGAGTATGTACGCCGTGAACTGCTCCATCCCCAAGACGCTGGTGCGCCACCTGACCCGCTGGGTCAGCGACCAGAGCCGGGAGACTGCCCCCGCCCTCTCCGCCGTGCTGGACGACATTCTGGACACCCCCGTGTCCCCGGAGCTGCTGCCCGCCGTGGACGGGAAAATCAGCCAGGAGACGGAGAGCCTGGTGGGGCCCTACGAACTGCATGACTTTTTCCTGTACTACGGCATCCGCTTCGGCTTCCCGCCGAAGAAGGTGTACCGGCTGGCCCGGTACGCCTTCCGGGGCAGCTACGATGGCGAGACGATTCTGAAGTGGGAGAAGAACTTCTACCACCGCTTCTTTGTCCAGCAGTTCAAGCGCTCCTGCATCCCCGACGGCCCCAAGGTGGGCTCCGTCACCCTCAGCCCCCGTGGGGACTGGCGGATGCCCTCCGACGCGGTGGCCGCGCTGTGGAAGGCGGAGTTGGAGGAGTTGTGACCGCACCGCCTCTTGCGGGTTCCCCCTGGCTTTACCGCTCCTGCCGCCCCTGAAAGGGGAGGTGGCGCGGAGCGCCGGAGGGGTGGAATCTCCTTAGAGATGGTTCTTTCAATGGACAACGGCTTGCCCTCCGGGGGCCCTATTTCTTGCTCCGCCAAGAAATAGGGAAAAGAAGGCGGCTCAGGGAGGGGCTTCGGGGCCTCGCCCCTCCCTAAGAACCCTCCCCCTATCCCACAACCGGCTAGCGCCTCGTCCCTGCCGTTGGCGGGACGGGCGGCAATTTTGTTATCCTTTGGTCGCTGAAATCTGCCTGTACGGTTAGGGTATCGCCTTTAATCAAAAAACAATGGATGATTACGCCTTTTAATAAAAGGTTGTGACCTTTCCTCACAGTCAGATGTTATCCATCGCTGGATAATAAAATTGCACGTTCCGCCCGCCGTAGGCGAGGGCGGAACGGCAATCG
>JAJQFX010000171.1 GCA_021200895.1 Clostridiales bacterium
TTAGGGAGGGGCGAGGCCCCGAAGCCCCTCCCTGAGCCGCCCTCTTTCCCCCTTTCTCGGCGGAGCGAGAAAGGGGCCCCCGGAGGGAAAGAACTTATTTCCTTTATCAATCCATATCTGAGGAACGAAACCCCTGCCACTCCGCATGACGAAATCACCAAAGGAGCACCCCATGTATCTGAACATCGGCAACAACATCCTCCTGAATGACAAAGACATCCTGGCCGTCTTTGACCTGGACAACACCTCCCAGTCCCACCGCACCCGGGCGTACCTGAAGCGGGCGGAGCAGGCGGGGCAGGTGACCTACACCAACATCGAGGAGATACCCAAAAGCTTCCTGGTCTGCGCCGGGCGGAACCGCCACGAGCAGCGGGTGTATATCTCCACCCTGAACAGTCAGACCATCGCCGCCCGTCTGGGCAGAGGATAAGCGAAAACACACGCAAACCTGCGTTTTCAAATAGAGAGTATCGAATGGAACTGCGCCCGGCCTTCCGCCGGACGCGAGGGAAAGGAACGACACTATGGCAGAAGAATTATTAGAGCGCGGCACAGCGGTTGCCGCGGACAACGAGTATGACGCCTCAGAAATCCAGGTGCTGGAGGGGCTGGAGGCCGTCCGGAAGCGTCCGGGCATGTATATCGGCTCCACCTCCACCAGCGGCCTGCACCACCTGGTCTATGAAATCGTGGACAACGCCATCGACGAGGCCCTGGCGGGGTACTGCGACGAAATCAAAGTCACCATCCACAACGGCAACTCCGTCACCGTGGAGGACAACGGCCGCGGCGTCCCCGTGGACATCCAGGCCCAGACCGGACGGCCCGCCATGGAGGTGGTGTACACCATCCTCCACGCCGGCGGCAAGTTCGGCGGCGGCGGCTACAAGGTGTCCGGCGGCCTCCACGGCGTGGGCGCCAGCGTGGTGAACGCCCTCAGCGCCTGGATGCAGGTGCAGGTACACAAGGGCGGGCAGATTTACGAGATGCGCTTCGCCCGGGGCAACGTGACCCAGGAAATGACCGTGGTGGGCAAGACGAACCGCACCGGCACCACCGTCACCTTCCAGCCCGACCCGGAGATGTTTGACGATTTGGTGTTTAGCTGGGAGACCCTCCACACCCGTATGCGGGAGCAGGCGTTCCTGAACGGCGGCGTCACCATCGTCCTCACCGATGAGCGGGAGGGGCAGGAGCAGAGCGAAACCATGTGCTACGAGGGCGGCATCTGCTCCTTCGTGGAGTTCATCAACGAGAACAAGGAGCCCATCCACCCGGAGGTCATTTACATGGCCGGGGAGCAGGAGGACAGTATGTGCGAGGTGGCCATGCAGTACACCGACTCCTATAACGAGCTCATCCTCTCCTTCGCCAACAACATCCACACCCCGGAGGGCGGTATGCACGAGACGGGCTTCAAGACCGCCCTGACCCAGGCCATCAACGCCTATGGCAAGAAGGCCAAGCTGCTGAAGGACGATGAGAAGGTCTCCGGTGACGACTGCCGGGAGGGCCTGACCTGCGTCATCTCCGTGAAGCTGACGGAGGCCCAGTTCGAGGGCCAGACCAAGGCCAAGCTGGGCAACAGCGAAATCCGGACGCTGGTGAACAACGTGGTGTCCAAGAAGCTGGACGAGTATCTAGAACTGAATCCCGCCGTGGGCCGGGCCATTATCGACAAGGCCATGACCGCCGCCCGGGCCAGAGAGGCCGCCCGGAAGGCCAGGGAGAACGTCCGCCGGAAGAACGCCCTGGACGGGGCGACGCTGCCCGGCAAACTCAGCGACTGCAATGAGCGCGACCCCCGGCTCACCGAAATCTATATCGTGGAGGGCGACTCCGCAGGCGGCTCCGCCAAGGGCGGACGAGATTCCCGGTATCAGGCCATCCTCCCCCTGTGGGGCAAGATGCTGAACGTGGAGAAGGCCAGGAGCGACAAGGTCTATGGCAACGACAAGCTGAACCCCGTTATCACCGCCCTGGGGGCCGGTCTGGGGGACGAGTTCGACGTGACCAAGCTGCGCTATCATAAGGTCATCATCATGGCCGATGCCGACGTGGACGGCAGCCACATCCGCACCCTGCTGTTGACCTTCTTCTTCCGGTTCATGCGGCCGCTGATAGACGGGGGCTATGTCTATGCCGCCGTGCCGCCGCTCTACAAGCTGGTGCGGGGCAAGACCACACGGGTGGCCTTCTCCGACGAGGAGCGGGACAAAATCTCCGCCGAGCTGCGGGGCGGCAACCCCAACGTGAAGGTGGACATCAGCCGGTTCAAGGGCCTGGGCGAGATGAACCCCTCCGAGCTGTGGGAGACCACCATGGACCCCACCCGCCGGACGCTGAAACGGGTGACGCTGGACGACGCCGTCCGGGCGGACGCCATCTTCACCCTGCTGATGGGGGAGAAGGTGGAGCCGAGGCGGGCGTATATCGAGGAGAATGCGTCCAAGGTGGCCAATTTGGATTATTGATAGCTGTTAGCTTTTAGCTATTAGCTATTAGCTTTTAGCTTTTAGTGGCGTTGGCTGGAACAGCTGTGCTTCCTTCTATCCAGTAGGGGCGAACAGCGTTCGCCCGGCTATCCTTTGGCTTCCTGCCGCCGTTATCCAAAGAGGACAATCAAAAAATCGGAGGGAAACGGTTGTTTTCATCCAACGTACCAGTTCCCCATGGCGGGCGGATGGAACGGGCAAACGGGGCGGGCGCACTTTTAAGCTTTTAGCGGCGTTGGCTGGAACAGCTGTGATTCCTTCTATCCCGTAGTAGAAAATGAAAACT
>JAJQFX010000193.1 GCA_021200895.1 Clostridiales bacterium
AAGGGCAACAAAATTGCCGCCCGTCCCGCCAACGGCAGGGACGTGGGCGGCAATCGTCCCCAGCCGCCATGGGCGGCAGTCTCACCAGTGTGAAGTTACATCGTCTGTTGCCTGCGCTGCCACGGAACGGCAGAGACAAGGCGCTAGCCGGTAGTGGGACAGGGGGAGGGTTCTTAGGGAGGGGCGAGGCCCCGAAGCCCCTCCCTAAGCCGCCCTCTTTTGTTACTTTTCTCGGCGGAGCGAGAAAAGTAAGCCCCCGCTTCCCTGGCAAGGGTAGGGAGCGTAGCGGAAATGCCGCTTGACGGCGAAGGCCGGACAAATCCTTTCCAGCGAACCATATCCAAGGAGAACCAACTCTCGAAGTCAGGCGACCACCTGTTTCCTTCACCCTTCCTTATCTAAGGAATCACCCCTCCGCCTCCTTCGGAGGCATCTCCCCTTTCAGGGGCGGCATGAAGTTGTGGGGAATGCCACGTCAGCGGCCACAGGCGGCCAAAGGCCGCCCCTACAGAAGTCAGGGGCATCCCTCAGGTATCCAGCGCGTAATAGTACAGCGCCTCCCTGTCGGTGTCCAGCACCAGCACGGAGAAAGGGGGAGCCTTTGCATTTTGTCCAGCTTAGCACTTTCCCCGGCGGAACACAATTAAGACGGGATGAAGAATTGTTTAAGATTTGGTTAAACGGCGGCCCGGCGGTCAAAACCGGTTCCTTCCCCGGTGCGAAAGAAATGGAAACCACCATAAGGAAAGTGAAAACGGGATAAAATCAAAAAACTGCAAACTTTTCCCAAGAAAACCCTTGACAAGCGCTTCGGAACATGGTACAGTATGCAAGGTGCCCTCTTACGGGGGTGCTATGCGATGACGCGGGAGATTGCGGTCAGCAGGCCGGTAACTTCCGCTGAGTATGTCCGGACCGGATTCGGGCGGTTGATTCCGTGCGCTGTGCCAATGGCGAGTATATCGCCACGCATGGCGGCCAGCCGACAGATTCTGTCGGCTTTCTGTGTGCCGTGGAGTGATACACGCGGCGGAGTGTACAGAAATTCAGCCTACCCGCACCCGTCCAGCCATGTACGTCTAATGTACGAAATAAGGAGGAACACAAATCATGGCAAACGAATCTATCCGCATCCGCCTGAAGGCCTATGACCATCAGCTGATCGACGCCAGCGCAGAGAAGATCGTCGAGACCGCCAAGCGCACCGGCACCTCCGTCTCCGGCCCCATCCCGCTGCCCACCAAGAAGGAAGTCGTCACCATCCTGCGGGCTACCCACAAGTATAAGGACTCCCGTGAGCAGTTCGAGCGCCGCACCCACAAGCGCCTCATCGACATCCAGAACCCCACCCCCAAGACGGTGGAGTCCCTGATGAATCTCCAGCTCCCCGCCGGTGTGGACATCTCCATCAAGCTGTAAGCAGAGCGGACGCAAACTTTTGTCCCTGAAACTGAGGGGACGCAATTCACTTCGTTGTACCCGTTTCCCGGCGACTTGCGAGTCGGGAGGGTCATGTTGAGAGAGCAATGAACCGTTGTGAGTCCAATGCATGACGGTGTCAACTACCTCAACCAATAACCTTTAAGGAGGAAAACAAAAATGGCCAATGAAAAGGCAATCATCGGCACAAAGGTCGGCATGACGCAGACCTTTGACGAAGACGGCAAGGTCGTTCCTGTTACGGTCATCAAGGCAGGCCCCTGCACCGTCGTCCAGAAGAAGACAGCCGAGAAGGATGGCTACGAAGCCATTCAGCTGGGCTATCAGCCTACCACCGAGAAGCACCTGACCAAGGCTCAGAAGGGCCACCTGGCCAAGGCCACTGACGAGAACCTGAAGGTCCTCAAGGAAGTCCAGTTCAGCGAGTATGACAAGCTGGAAGTGGGCGACATCCTGAAGGCCGACGTGTTCGCCGCCGGTGAGCACGTGGACGCCACTGCCATCAGCAAGGGCAAGGGCTACGCAGGCGTGGTCAAGCGTTACGGCGCACAGCGCACCCCCATGACCCACGGCGGCGGCCCTGTCCACCGTCACGCAGGCTCCATGGGCTCCACCTCTACCCCGTCCCGTATCCGCAAGGGTAAGATCGGCGCGGGCCAGATGGGCGCGGAGCAGGTCACCATTCAGAACCTGACCGTGGTGCAGGTCGACCCTGACATCGACCTGATCGCAGTCCGGGGCGCGGTGCCCGGCCCCAAGGGCGGCATCGTCGTGTTGAAGAGCACTGCCAAGGTCCTGGTGGAGAAGCAGGCCGGTGCGGCTATCAGCCTGAACCCGCAGAAGGCTTCCGGCCGGAACCCGCAGAAGGCTTCCGCAAGGAACCACTAATTGAAGGGAAGGAGAGATTACAATGGCTAAGGCTAATGTATATGATATTACCGGCGTTCAGACCGGCGATATCCAGCTGTCTGACGCTGTGTTCGGCATCGAACCCAACGAGGCCGCTGTCCATGCCGTGGTCAAGAACCACCTGGCAAACTGCCGGCAGGGTACGCAGTCCGCTCTGACCCGCGCTGAGGTTTCCGGCGGCGGCAAGAAGCCCTGGAGACAGAAGGGCACCGGCCGCGCCCGTCAGGGCAGCACCCGCAGCCCCCAGTGGACCCACGGCGGTGTCGTGTTCGCCCCCAAGCCCCGCAGCTACAGCTATACCCTGAACAAGAAGCTCAAGCGCCTGGCGCTGAAGAGCGTCCTGTCCGACAAGGCCGCGAAGAACGCCGTCTATGTGGTGGACGGCCTGGATCTGGACGAGGTCAAGACCAAGAGGATGGTTCAGCTGCTCACCGCCATCGACGCGGGCAAGAGCGTGGTCGTCACTGACGGCGTGAAGCAGAACGTGGTGCTGTCCGCCCGGAACATCCCCGGCGTGGTCACTACCCCCGCAACCATCCTGAGCGTGTATGACATCGTCAACGCCAAGAGCCTGGTGGTCGATAAGGCCGCCCTGGCTACCATCGAGGAGGTATTTCAGTAATGACTGCTTATGATATTATTCGGAAGCCCGTCGTTACCGAGGCTTCCATGATGGCTACCAGCGACCGGCAGTACACCTTCGTGGTGGACAAGCGGGCCAACAAGACCGAAATCGCCTCCGCCATCGAGAAGATTTTCGATGTGAAGGTGGAGAAGGTCAACACCATGAACTATGATGGTAAGAAGAAGCGCATGGGCAACGGTCCTATGGGCAAGCGCCCCGCCTACAAGAAGGCTGTCGTCAAGCTGACTGAGGACTCCAAGACCATCGAGCTCTTCGACGAAATGGTTTAAAGGAGGTAACGCATCATGCCTGTAAAGACTTATAAGCCGACTACCCCGGCACGCCGCGGTATGACCGTGTCCGGCTTCGATGGGATCGACAAGAAGGCCAAGCCTGAGCGCAGCCTCACCCAAAAGCTGAACAAGCACTCCGGCCGCAACAGCTACGGCCGCATCACCGTCCGCCACAAGGGCGGCGGCAACAAGAAGATTTACCGCATCATCGACTTTAAGCGGGACAAGGAAGGTCAGGCCGAGGTGCTGCGCCTGGAGTATGACCCCAACCGCACCGCTTATATCGCCCTGATTCAGTATGAGGACGGCACCAAGAGCTATATCCTGGCCCAGTCCGGCCTGAAGAAGGGTGACAAGGTGGAGTCCGGCCCCAACGCCGACATCCTCCCCGGCAACTGCCTGCCCCTGGCCAACATCCCTGTCGGCACCGTCATCTCCTGCATCGAGATGCACACCAACCACGGCGCACAGCTGGTGCGCGCCGCCGGTGAGGCTGCTCAGCTGATGGGCAAGGAGGGCAAGTACGTTCAGGTCCGCCTCCCCTCCGGCGAGTACCGCCTGATTAAGGCCGACTGCCGCGCCGTCATCGGCGGCATCGGCAACGAGGATCATGGCAACATCCACATCGGCAAGGCCGGCCGGAAGCGCCACATGGGCGTCCGTCCCACCGTCCGCGGCTCTGTCATGAACCCCAACGACCACCCCCACGGCGGCGGCGAAGGCCGCGCCCCTGTTGGCCGTCCCGGCCCTGTCACCCCCTGGGGCAAGCCCGCTATGGGTTACAAGACCCGGAACAAGAAGAACCGTACCGAGAAGTTTATCGTCCGCCATCGCGGCGCGAAGTAAGGAGGCATTAGCATGAGCAGATCGATCAAAAAAGGCCCCTTCTGCGCCCCTGAGCTGCTGAAGCGGGTCGATGAACTGAACGCGACGGGAGAGAAAAAGGTGCTCAAGACCTGGAGCCGCAGCTCCACCATCTATCCCTCCTTCGTCTCCCACACCATCAACGTGTACAACGGCAAGAAGTTCATCCCTGTCTATGTGACCGAGGATATGGTGGGTCACAAGCTGGGCGAGTTCGCGCCTACCCGCACATTCAAGGGCCACAGCGGTGGCAAGACCAAGTAAGGAGGACATGAAACATGAGTGAAGCTAAAGCGAGCTTGTCCTTCGCCCGCATCTCCCCCCGGAAGGTGAACGTGGTCTGTGAGCTGATCCGTGGCAAGGACGTGGAGATGGCCACCGCCATCCTGAACAATACTCCCAAAGCAGCCTCTGAACTGCTGGTCAAGCTGGTGCAGAGCGCGGCGGCCAACGCCGAGAACAACCACGGGATGGACCCCGATAACCTGGTTGTCAAGGCGGCCTACGCCGACGCCGGTATGACCATGAAGCGTATGCGCCCCCGGGCCAAGGGCCGCGGCTGCCGCATCGACAAGAGAACTTCCCACATCACCGTCGTGGTGGCGGAGAAGGAATAAGGAGGCAAGAAAATGGGACAGAAAGTAAATCCCCACGGCTTCCGTGTGGGCGTGATTAAGGACTGGGATTCCCGTTGGTACGCCAGCGATGAGAAGGTCGGCGACCTGATCGTTGAAGACAACAAAATCCGCAAGTTTTTGAAGAAGACCCTGTACGCCACCGGTGTGCCCAAAATCGAAATCGAGCGGGACAACGCGAAGGTCACTGTCTATGTGCACTGCGCCCGCCCCGGCATGATTCTGGGCAAGGACGCCACTGAAACCGAGAAGCTCCGCGCCCAGCTGGAGAAGATGACCGGCAAGACCGTGGCGCTGAACATCGTCGAGGTCAAGCGGGGCGAGGTGGACACCAACGCCCAGCTGGTGGCCGAGAACATCGCTCAGCAGATTGAGAAGCGTACCTCCTTCCGTCGGGCCATGAAGAACGCCATTGGCCGCGCCATGAAGTCCGGCGCCAAGGGCATCAAGGTCAGCATCGGCGGCCGTCTGAACGGCGCTGAAATCGCCCGCACCGAGCATTACCATGAGGGCACCATTCCCCTGCAGACCCTGCGGGCCGACATTGACTACGGCTTCGCTGAGGCCGCCACCACCTATGGCCGCATCGGCATCAAGGTGTGGGTGTACAAGGGCGAGGCGCTCCAGCAGACCCTGCGCACCACCCCCCGGACGCTGGATTTGAGCAAGCCCTACCATGAGCGCAGCGACCGTCCCCGCCGCCGCAATGACCGCCGGAACGACCGCAATGACCGCAACCCGAATGGCCGCAGCCAGAGCGCTGGCCGCAGCCGTCAACCCCGTAAGGAAGGAGGAGATCAGTAATGCTGATGCCGAAAAGGGTCAAGTACCGCAAGCAGATGCGCGGGCGCATGACCGGCAAAGCCAGCCGCGGCAACACGGTCAGCTATGGCGAGTACGGCCTGCAGGCTCTGGAGCCGGCATGGATCACCTCCCGCCAAATCGAAGCGGCCCGTGTCACCATGAGCCGCAGCACCAAGCGTGGCGGCAAAATCTGGATTAAGATTTTCCCTGACAAGCCTGTGACGAAGCAGCCTGCCGAGACCCGTATGGGTAAAGGTAAGGGCTCCCCTGAGTTCTGGGTGGCCGTGGTGAAGCCCGGCCGCGTGATGTTTGAAATCTCCGGCGTCTCCGAGGAGGCCGCCCGTGAGGCTCTGCGCCTGGCTGCGTATAAGCTGCCCATCAAGACCAAAATCATCAAGAAAGAAGCGGCAGAGGAGGCTGAAGCGTAATGAAGGCTGTTGACGTGCGCGGTATGACCCCCGCTGAGCTGGAGACCAAGCTGATGGAGCTGAAGAAAGAGCTGTTTGAATTGCGCTTCCAGAATGCTACCAACCAGCTGAACAATCCCGGCCGTATCGCCGATGTCAAGAAGGACATCGCCCGGGTCAAGACAATCATCCGTGAGAAGCAGATTGCTGCTTCCACCGAGCGGTAAGGAGGGATCAACTATGGCAAGAACTTCTTCCCGCAAAACCAGAGTCGGCCTGGTTGTTTCCGATAAGATGGATAAGACGATTGTGGTGGCCATCGCCGACCGCGTGGCCCATCCCCTGTACAAGAAAATCGTCAAGAGAACCTATAAGCTGAAGGCCCACGACGAGCTGAACCAGGCCCATGTGGGCGACCGCGTCAGCGTGATGGAGACCCGCCCCCTGTCCAAGGATAAGCGCTGGAGACTGGTTGAAATCATCGAGAAGGCGAAGTAAGGAGGTACCGGTATGATTCAGGAAGAATCCTATCTGAAGGTTGCCGATAATACCGGCGCCAAAATGATTAAGACCATCCGCGTACTGGGCGGCTCCAAGCGGAAGTATGGCAACATCGGCGATACCGTGGTTGCCTCTGTCCGTAAGGCTGCCCCCGGCGGTCAGGTCAAAAAGGGCGATGTGGTGAAGGCCGTTGTCGTCCGCTCCGTCCGCGGTGTGCGCCGTGCAGATGGCTCTTACGTCCGCTTTGACGAGAACGCTGCCGTTCTCATCAAGGAGGATAAGACCCCTGTGGGCACCCGTATCTTTGGCCCGGTGGCCCGTGAGCTGCGTGACAAGGATTATCTGAGAATCCTGTCCCTGGCTCCCGAAGTGATTTAAGGGGGTACCGAGATATGAAGATGAACATCAAGCGGGGCGATAACGTCATCGTCCTCAGCGGCAAGGACGCCGGCAAGACCGGCGAAGTCCTGACCGCCATGCCCGCCGAGGGCAAGGTCGTTGTGAAGGGCGTCAACATCCAGTCCCGTCACACCAAGCCCCAGCGCCAGGGCGACGAGGGCGGCATCATCCAGAAGGAGGGCGCCCTGTATGCCTGCAAGGTCATGCTGGTCTGCCCCAAGTGCGGCAAGCCCACCCGCGTCGGCCACAAGTTCGTGGACGGCAAGAAAGTCCGCGCCTGCAAAAAGTGCGGCGAAGAGATTTGAGAAAGGAGCGTAACGAACTATGCCTGTTTTAAAGGATAAGTACAATGCCGAAATCGCTCCTGCACTCATGCAGAAGTATGGCTACAAGAGCGTCATGCAGATTCCCAAGCTGGTCAAGGTCGTGGTGAACGTGGGCGTTGGCGAGGCCAAGGAAAACGCCAAGGTCATGGACGCCGTGGTGGGCGACATCGCCACCATCACCGGCCAGAAGCCCGTCATCGTCAAGGCCAAGAAGTCCATCGCAAACTTCAAGCTGCGTGAGGGTATGCCCATCGGCGTGAAGGTCACGCTGCGTCAGGACAAGATGTGGGAGTTTGTGGATCGTCTGTTCAACATCGCCCTCCCCCGTGTCCGTGACTTCCGGGGCATCAACCCCGACGCCTTCGACGGCCGCGGCAACTATGCCCTGGGCATCAAGGAGCAGCTGATTTTCCCCGAAATCGAGTACGACAAAATCGACAAGATTCGCGGCATGAACGTGGTCTTTGTCACCACTGCCGAGACCGACGAGGAAGCCCGCGACCTGCTGAGCCAGCTGGGCGCACCCTTTGCGAAATAACGAGAGGAGAACATCATGGCGAAACTTTCTATGAAACTGAAGCAGCAGAGAGAGCCGAAGTACTCCACTCGCCGCTACAACCGCTGCAAGATTTGCGGCCGTCCCCACGCCTACCTGCGCAACTACGGCGTCTGCCGTATCTGCTTCCGGGAGCTGGCCTATAAGGGCGAGATTCCCGGCGTGAAGAAGGCTTCCTGGTAAGCCGAAGGCGCATTTTGTCAACCAGCGTCAGAAGTCAGGCGGAATACCCGGCCCGCCTCCGGGCGTCAGCCCAAGGTTCCCCTGATACCCTGACGCTTTGAACAGAGGGTATCTAAGCGATTCAGTGAACGCTGAAACCCCTGTAACCATCCATGTTAAGGAGGTCATTCATCATGCACATCACAGACCCTATTGCTGATATGCTGACCCGGATTCGCAATGCGAGCAACGCGAAGCACAGCACCGTCGATGTACCTGCGTCCAACATGAAGAAGGCCATCGCCAAGATTCTGCTGGATGAGGGCTATATCAAGAACTATCAGCTCATCAACGACGGCACCCAGGGCATCATCCGCATCACCCTGAAGTACAACGGCAACGAGCGCGCCATCACCGGCCTGCGTCGGGTCTCCAAGCCCGGCCTGCGGGTCTATGCCGGCGCTGACGAGCTGCCTAAAGTGCTTCACGGCCTGGGCATCGCCATCGTATCCACCTCTAAGGGCGTCCTGACCGACAAAGCTGCCCGTGCGCAGCACGTCGGCGGCGAAGTCCTGGCGTTTGTTTGGTAAGGAGGGTATCGAATATGTCTCGAGTAGGAAGAGCGCCGATTACCGTCCCCGCCGGTGTCACCGTCACCATTGCCGACGGCAACCTGGTGACGGTCAAGGGCCCCAAGGGCGAAATGCAGCGGGCTTTCAACCCCAACCTGACCATCAAGCAGGAGGGGACTGAGCTGCTGGTCACCCGCCCCAATGACAGCAAGGAGATGCGTTCCCTCCACGGCACCACCCGTGCGCTGCTGCACAACATGGTGGTGGGCTGCCACGAAACCTTTACCAAGACCCTCCAGGTCAACGGCATCGGCTACCGTGTGGAGAAGAAGGGCAACGCCGTCACCATGAAGCTGGGCTATTCCCATGACGTAGTGGTGGAGGAAATCCCCGGCATCACCATGGAAGTGCCCGACGCCAACACCATCGTGGTGCGCGGCTGCGACAAGCAGGCCGTGGGTCAGTTCGCCGCCGTCATCCGCGGCAAGCGTCCGCCTGAGCCTTACAAGGGCAAGGGTATCAAATACGCCGATGAAGTCATCCGCCGCAAGGAAGGCAAGACCGGCGCCAAGAAGAAATAAGGAGGTGTGCCTAAATGATTGCTCGTCCCAATACCAACGCGCAGCGTCTGAAGCGGCATAAGCGCGTCCGTGCCAAAATCTCCGGCACGCCCGAGAGACCCCGTTTGAACGTATTCCGCAGCGAGACCAACATCTACGCCCAAATCATCGACGATGTGAACGGCGTGACGCTGGCTTCCGCTTCCTCCCTGGATAAGGGCTTCACCTGCGACGGCGACAAGAAGGATGCCGCCCGCCTGGTGGGCAAGAACGTGGCAGAGCGTGCCAAGGCCAAGGGCATTGACACTGTGGTCTTTGACCGCGGCGGCTATGTCTATCACGGCCGTGTCCAGGCCCTGGCTGAGGGCGCCCGTGAGGGCGGCCTGCAATTCTGATGGGAGGAGGAAACAGTATGCCTAGATATGAAAAAGAGGCCAGCGAATATATTGAGAAGCTGGTCTATCTGAACCGCGTCAGCAAGACCGTCAAGGGCGGCCGGGTCTCCAAGTTCTCCGCACTGATGGTCATCGGTGACGGCAAGGGCAAGGTGGGCTTCGGCATCGGCAAGGCCGCCGAGGTTCCCGAGGCCATCCGCAAGGGCATCGAGGACGCGAAGAAGAACATGATCACCGTCGCCATGTCCGGCACCACCATCCCCCACGAGGTCATCGGTGAGTACGCGGCTGGCCGCATCCTGCTCAAGCCCGCTTCCGCCGGTACCGGCGTCATCGCCGGCGGCCCGGTGCGTGCCGTCATGGAGGCTGCCGGTATCACCGACATCCGTACCAAGTGCCTGCGCTCTCACACCGCTGAGAACGTGGTGGCGGCCACCTTCGCCGCGCTGAAGGATCTGCGCACCCCTGAGCAGGTCGCCGCCACCCGCGGCAAGCGCGTGGAAGAGATTCTGTAAGGAGGCTGACGACAATGGCAAACATCAATATTAAGCTCGTCAAGAGCCTGAACGGCAGAATCGCCGCCCACAAGGCGACTGCCGCCGCTCTGGGCCTGCGCAAGATTGGCGATACCACCGTGCAGCCCGACAACGCCGCCACCCGCGGCAAAATCGCTCAAATCGGTTACCTGCTCCAGGTGACCGAGGAGCAGTAAGGAGGACAGAACCATGGAACTCTACAACCTGTCTCCTGCCGCCGGTTCCACCAAGGTCGGCAAGCGGAAGGGCCGTGGAGCCGGTACCGGCAACGGCAAGACCGCAGGCCGCGGCCATAAGGGCCAGAAGGCCCGCAGCGGCGGCCATGTCCGCATCGGCTTCGAGGGCGGCCAGATGCCTCTGGCCCGCCGGGTGCCCAAGCGCGGCTTCAACAACATCTTCGCAAAGCCCCTGACCGCCATCAACGTCTCCGCCCTGAACAAGTTTGAGGACGGGGCCACCGTCAACCTCCAGTCCCTGCTGGACGCCGGTGTGGTGACCCAGTGCAAGTACGGGGTGAAGATCCTGGGCAACGGCGAGCCGACCAAGAAGCTGACCGTCCAGGCCACCGCCTTCTCTGCGTCCGCAAAGGAGAAAATCGAAGCTGCTGGAGGAAAGGCCGAGGTGATCTAAGTGATTGAGACGATTCGCACCGCTTGGAAAATTCCTGAGCTGCGTAAAAAGTTGCTCTTCGTCGCTTTCATCTTATTGATCTTCCGCCTGGGCAATAACATCCCCGTTCCCTTTATCGACACGGCCAGCCTGCAAAGCTACTTCAACGCCCAGGGGAGCAACATCCTCGGCCTGTTGAACGTGATGAGCGGCGGCGGCTACGGCAGCGCCACCATGCTGGCCCTGAGCATCCAGCCCTATATCAACGCCTCCATCATTATCCAGCTGCTGACCGTTGCCATCCCCGCCCTGGAGCGGATGCAGCGGGACGGCGGTGAGCGGGGCCGGAAACGGCTGGAGCAAATCACCCGTTACACCACCCTGGGCCTGGGCCTGCTGCAGGCCTTCGGCTACTATATGATGATTCGGTACTATGGCTTCCTGTCCAACGAGACGGTTTGGGCCGGCATCGTCATCGTCCTGACCTTTGCGGCAGGCTCCGTGTTCGTCATGTGGCTGGGTGAGCAAATCACTGAGTACGGCGTGGGCAACGGCATCTCCATCATCCTGTTCGGCGGTATCCTCTCCCGGCTGCCCAGCGCAGTGTACTATATGTACACCGGCGTGGCCAACTGGGTAAGCGGCACCGCTGACGAGGACGCTGTGGTGCTCCATCCCGCCTTTGTACCGGTTATTATCATCGGCGTGGTGCTGATTCTGGTGGCTGTGGTTTACGTCTCCCTGGCGGAGCGCCGCATCCCCGTCCAGTACGCCAAGCGCGTGGTGGGCCGGAAGATGTATGGCGGCCAGTCCACCAACATCCCCATGAAGGTCAATATGTCCGGCGTGATGCCCATCATCTTCGCCCAGACCATTGCCTCCATCCCCGCAACGATTGCGGCCTTTGTGCCCAGCTTCGCCAACTCCGCCTTTATGACGGTGTTCGACACTGACGGCGTGCTGTACTGCATCATCTACGCGCTGCTGATTGTAGGCTTCTCCTACTTCTACGCCATGATTCAGTTCAACCCCGTTGAGGTGGCCAACAACCTGAAGAAGCAGGGCGGCTTCATCCCCGGCTACCGGGCGGGACGTCCCACGGCGGACTTCCTGAGCAAGGTGCTGAACCGCATCACCATGTTCGGCGCTCTGTACCTGATGGTCATCGCCATCCTGCCCATCATCACCGGCAACATCTTCAATATCAGCGCCCTGTCCATCGGCGGCACCTCTGTGCTGATCGTGGTCTCCGTGGCGCTGGACACTCAGAAAGCGCTGGAGGCGCAGATGATGATGCGCCACTACAAGGGCTTCCTGAACAGCTGATGGGAGGCTACCTGGCATGAAACTGATTCTGTTGGGCGCTCCCGGCGCAGGGAAAGGCACCCAGGCTGAAATTATCAGCAAAAAGCTGAACATCCCCACCATCTCCACCGGCAACATCCTCCGTTCCGCTGTGCGGAACGGCACCCCGGTGGGGCTGAAGGCCAAGGCGTATATGGACGCCGGGGCCCTGGTGCCCGATGAGGTCATCATCGGGGTCATCGGGGAGCGGCTCCAGGAGGCGGACGCCCAGAACGGCTATATTCTGGACGGCGTCCCCCGCACCATCGCCCAGGCCGAGGCCCTGGAGAACGCGGGCATTCAGTTCGACGCGGTGGTATCCATCGAGGTACCCGACGCGGAAATCGAGCAGCGTATGACGGGCCGCCGCACTTGCCCGGCCTGCGGGGCCACCTACCACATCGTCGCCAACCCCCCCAAGCAGGAGGGCATCTGCGACCTGTGCGGCGAGGCCCTGGGCCAGCGCAAGGACGACCAGCCGGAGACGGTGAAGAGCCGTCTGGCCACCTACCATGAGCAGACCGAGCCGCTGAAGGGCTTCTACGCCCAGCGGGGCCTGCTGAAGGTGGTGGACGTCCGGGGCAGCGTTGAGGAAGTCAACGCCGCCATCATGAAAGCCCTGGGTGAATAAGCATGGCTGAGCGAATCGTCATCAAGTCGGAACGGCAAATCGAGCTGATGCGGAAGGCCGGAAGGCTCACCGCTGAGGCCAGGGCTTACGGCGCATCCCTGGTGCGCCCCGGCATTACGACGAAGGAACTTGACAAGGCCATGTACAAGTTCATCATCGCCAACGGGGGCTATCCCTCCTTCCTGCACCTGTACGGCTTCCCCGGCACCGCCTGCATCTCGGTGAATGACGAGATCATCCACGGCATCCCCGGCAAGCGTCGCCTGGAGGAGGGGGACATTGTCTCCATCGACATCGGAGCCTGCATTGGCTACGAGGGCATTGACAAAAAGACGGGGCTGCCCATCGGGGGGTACCACGGCGACTGCGCCGGCACCTACCCCGTGGGGCAAATCAGCGACGAGGCGAAGCGGCTGATTGCGGTGACGGAGCAGTCCTTCTGGGCCGGCATCAAAAATGCCGTAGCCGGGAACCGGGTCAGCGACATCTCAAGAGGGGTGCAGACCTGTGCGGAGGCCGCCGGGTTCGGCGTGGTTCGGGAGTATGTGGGCCACGGCGTAGGCAGCAAGATGCACGAAGCGCCGGAGGTGCCCAACTTCGTCGAGCCGCACCGTCTGGGCGGCAACCCCCGGCTGGTCAAGAACATGACCATCGCCGTGGAGCCCATGATTAACGCCGGTACCCGCCACATCAAGCAGATGCCCGACGGCTGGACGGTGAAAACTGCCGACGGCAAGTACGCCGCCCATTATGAAAATACCATTCTCATCACCGAGGGCGAGCCTGAAATACTCACTCGGTGCGGAGATTGATATGGAAGCTATCCACCCTTACGAAATCGTTCTCTCCCTGGCCGGACATGACAAAGGCCGCATCTTCTGCGTGTTAGGCGTGGAGGACGGCTACTGCCTGCTGGCGGACGGAAAGGAGAGAAAGCTGGACGCGCCGAAAAAGAAGAGCGTGAAGCACCTTCGGGGCGTAGGAACCAGCGCACATCCGGCAATCGTAAGATTGCAGAGAGGCGGCAAGATTTCTGACCGCGCCCTGCGCGCAGCCCTTGCAGCCTTCCGCGAATCAAGTCCCATATAAGGAGGCCGTTCTCTTGTCCAAAGAAGATATGATCGAGCTGGAAGGCGTGGTCGTCGAGGCTCTGCCGAACGCTGTATTCAAGGTAGACATTGGCAAAGGCCATACCATTCTGGCGAACATTTCTGGCAAGCTCAGAATGAACTATATCAGGATCCTCCCGGGAGATAAGGTGACAGTCCAGATGTCCCCTTATGACCTGACCCGCGGCCGGATTACCTGGAGAAGCAAATAAGCCCGGAACATTCATCATCCGGGTACCACGGAGCACGCCCTCTGGACAAGGGAACCCTCCGTGACCAGCAAAACAGGAGGTAAAAACGATGAAAGTGAGACCGTCCGTGAAGCCCATGTGCGAAAAATGCAAGGTCATTAAGCGCAAGGGCAGAGTAATGGTGATTTGTGAGAATCCCAAGCATAAGCAGAGACAGGGTTAAAGGAGGTGTATTGATTATATGGCACGTATTTCTGGTGTTGACTTGCCGAGAGACAAGCGTATTGAGGTCGGCCTGACCTATATCTATGGTATTGGCCTGACCAGCTCCAAGAAGATTTTGGCGGCGACGGGGATTGACCCCGACATCCGCGTGCGGGACCTGACGGAAGAGCAGGAGAGCGCCCTGCGTGAGGAAATCGGAAAGCACTACACGGTGGAAGGTGACCTGCGTCGTAACGTCGCTATGGACATCAAGCGCCTCATCGAGATTGGTTCCTACCGGGGCAGCCGCCATCGTAAGAAGCTGCCTGTCCGGGGCCAGAGCTCTAAGAACAACGCCCGGACCCGTAAGGGCCCCCGCAAGACCATGGCGAACAAGAAGAAGTAAAGGAGGGAACTTAAAACATGGCTAACAATAAGAAGAAGGTTGTGCGCAAGCGCAAAGACCGTAAAAATGTTGAGAAGGGCGCCGTGCATATTCGTTCCTCCTTCAACAACACAATGGTGACCATCACCGATATGCAGGGCAACGCGCTGAGCTGGGCCTCTGCCGGTGAAATGGGCTTCCGCGGCTCCCGGAAATCCACTCCCTTTGCCGCTCAGACCGCCGCTGAGACTGCCGCCAAGGCCGCTCAGGAGTATGGCCTGAAGAGCGTGGAAGTGTATGTCAAGGGCCCCGGTCAGGGACGTGAAGCTGCCATCCGTGCGCTCCAGGCTGCCGGTCTGGAGGTCACGCTGATTAAGGACGTCACCCCCGTCCCCCACAATGGTTGCCGTCCTCCCAAGAGAAGACGTGTCTGATTCAAAGAAGGAGGAGTTATCGTTATGGCAAGAAATATGCAGCCCATCGCGAAGCGCTGCAAGGCGCTGGGCCTGTCCCCCGCTGTGATGGGTTATTCCAAGAAAGTGACAAACCGCAACCCCAAGGGCCAGATGCGCCGCAAGCAGTCTGAGTACGCCACTCAGCTGAACGAGAAGCAGAAGGTCAAGTTCGTCTACGGTGTGCAGGAGAAGCAGTTCCGCGCCTACTATGAGAAGGCCGAGCGTCAGACCGGCATCACCGGCGAGATTTTGCTGACCACCCTGGAGCGCCGTCTGGACAACGTCTGCTTCCGCGCCGGCTTCGCAATGACCCGCCGGGAGGCCCGTCAGGTCGTCTCCCACGGCCACCTGCTGGTCAACGGCAAGAGCGTCAACATCCCCTCCTACCTCATCAAGGCGGGCGACACCGTCGAGGTGAAGGACAAGAGCCGCTCTTCCGTGAAGTTCAAGAGATTCCTGGGCGAGGATGCCATCGCCGTCACTCTGCCCACCTGGATGGAGCGTCCCAACAAGGACGAGCTGAAGGTCGTCATCAACCGGCTGCCTGAACGTGCTGACATCGACTTCCCTGTGGAGGAACACCTCATCGTCGAGTTGTATTCCAAGTAATCCGTGGCCCTCGCATATTGGTGAGCTGTCAAACCAGGGTACTTTGGTACCGCTGACGAGGAGGGTAAAACTGAAATGGTAGAAATCGAAAAGCCACGCATCGAATGTATTGAAAATCCCGGTGACGCTTCCTATGGCAAGTATGTTGTTGAGCCGCTGGAGCGCGGTTATGGTACGACCCTGGGCAACGCCCTGCGGCGTATCCTGCTCAGCTCCCTGCCCGGCACGGCAGCCACTTCCATCAAGATTGCCGGCGTACAGCATGAGTTCAGCACCATTCCGGGCGTCAAGGAGGATGTGACGCAAATCGTCCTGAACGTCAAGCAGATCATCGCCAAGCTGCACTGCACCGGCACCAAGCGGGTGTATATCCAGGCGTCCGGTGAGGGCGAGGTCACTGCCGGGGACATCAAGTCCGACGGCGAGGTGGAAATTCTGAACCCGGAGCTGCACATCGCGACGCTGGGGGCGGACGCCACCCTGAACATGGAGCTGACGCTGAGCCACGGCCGGGGCTACGTCCCCGCCGAGCGCAACAAGCCGGCCCAGACCATCATCGGCGTGATTCCGGTGGATTCGCTGTATTCGCCGGTGCTGAAGGTGAACTACACGGTGGAGAACACCCGTGTGGGCAACATGACGGACTATGACAAGCTGACGCTGGACGTTTGGACGGATGGCACCATCTCCGCCAGAGACGCCGTCTCCCTGGGCGCGAAGATCCTGTGCGATCACTTCGCCCTCTTCACCGACCTGTCCGACACGGTGGGCAGCCGTTCCACGGTGGTGGAGAAGCCGGAGGCCGCCCATGACAAGGTGCTGGAAATGACCATTGAAGAGCTGGATTTGTCTGTGCGTTCCTTTAACTGCCTGAAGCGGGCCAACATCAATACGGTGGAGGACCTGATTTCCAAGACAGAGGACGAGATGATGAAGGTTCGGAATCTGGGCCGCAAGAGCCTGGAGGAGGTCATGAACAAGCTGGCCGCCATGGGCCTCTCCCTGGCCAAGGAAGAAAGCAACTGAGTTCTGTACGACCGAATTTCAAAACTGTTTGCGTGAGGCAAACGTTCCGAAGGAGTGAATCAAATGGGTTATCGTAAACTGGGCAAGACGTCCGACCAGCGCAAGGCCATGCTCCGCCAGCTGACCACTGACCTGCTGGAGAATGGCCGCATTAAGACCACCGTCACCCGCGCCAAGGAGGTTCAGCCCATCGCTGAGAAGATGATTACCCTGGCAAAGAAGAACGATCTGGCCGCTTATCGCCAGACCCTCTCCTATGTGACCAAGGAATCTGTGGCGAAGAAGCTGTTCGACGAGGTCGGCCCCAAGTACGCTGACCGCAACGGCGGCTACACCCGCATTGTCCGCATCGGCTTCCGCCGCGGCGACGCTGCTGAAATCGCTTATCTGGAATTGGTGTAACCGCCCGTTCCGGACAGGAATTTCATAACAACATGAAAAAACCGCGTGTGGCAGGAGGTTCCCGCTGCGCGCGGTTTTTGCAAAAAACTGGAGCGGGGGGAACGGGCCGCAGCCGGGCAAAGTAACGGTGTGCTCCCGGCGGCGGCCCCGCATCGCGAGTTATCCTTGACTTTTCCACAGAATACGGTACAATGAAACTTATGGAGGGCCTGCCATGCTGCGTGATAATGAAAAATTTTATCTGCCCAATCTGCACCACTTTCAGAACGACAATACGTTTTACGGCTCCTTCCGCGGGCTGCGGTTCCGGGTGAAGTCGGAGCAGGTGGAGGACGTTGACGGGAAGCGCTGGACCATCGCGACCCTGTGCTGGTACGGGGACTACTGCCTGGAGGAGAGCGAAGTGGTGGCAGAGGCCCGGTTCCCCATGAGCGAGGACGGCTACGAACAGGTGCTGGACTGGCTGGAGGGGCAGTACCGGGCTATGCTGGAACAGAGCGGCCCTGCCCCCCCAAGCAAACGATGAATCTTTAGGAGTGTGATGTTCCCTTTATGGACGACAGTCAAACAGGAAGTACCATCCTGATTTTAGTATTGCTGATTTTGGCATCCGCCTTCTTTTCCGGTACGGAGACGGCCTTTTCCTCCTGCAATAAAATCAAGCTGAAAAGCTGGGTAGAGGACGGCAACAGGAAGGCGGAGGCGACGCTGGCTCTGGTGGAGGACTATGACCGGCTGCTGTCCGGCGTGCTGATTGGCAACAACATCGTCAATATTACCGCCTCCACCCTGGCTACCCTGCTGTTCACCAGCTACTGGGCCGCCTACGGCCCCACCCTTTCCACGGTGGTGATGACCGTACTGGTGCTGCTGTTCGGGGAAGTGACCCCCAAGACCCTGGTGAAGCAGGCCCCGGAGCGGTTCGCCATGGCGGTGACGCCGGTGATTCGGGCCGTGCTGTGGGTGCTGACCCCTATCAACGCCGTGTTTCGCCTGTGGCAGCGGATGCTGAATCACTTCTTCAAGCCTGACGAGGGGGAGGGCATCACCGGCGGCGAGCTGATCACCATGGTGTCCGAAGCGGAGAACGAGGGCGGCCTGGAGGCAGGCGAGAGCAAGCTGATCCGCTCCGCCATCGAGTTTGGCGACCTGGAGGTGGGGGAGATTTTCGTCCCTCGTGTGGATATGGTCTCCGCGCCGGACGACACCAGCGCGGAGGAGATGGACGCCCTGTTCCGGGACTGCGGCTATTCCCGCCTGCCCATCTGGCACGAGGACAGGGACCATATCCTGGGCGTGCTGAATGAGAAGGACTTCTTCCAGGCCCATTTGGGGCCGGAGGACGACTGGCATCCCCTGATGACGGAACCCCTCTACACCACCCCCTCCGAGCCGGTGCAGGACGTGCTGAGCAAAATGCAGCGGCAAAAGACCCATCTCGCCATCGTGGTGGATGAGTTCGGCGGCACCGAGGGCCTCATCACACTGGAGGACATCCTGGAGGAGCTGGTGGGCGAGATTTGGGATGAGCATGACGAGGTGGTGGAGAGCTTCAAAAAGCAGCCTGACGGCAGCTATTTGATTGCCTGCTCCGCCAATCTGGACGATGTATTTGAACTGTTTGACGTGCGTGGGGAGTGCGACAGCGACACGGTATCCGGCTGGGTGCTGGATGAGCTGGGCCACATCCCCAAGGCCGGGGACCGGTTTACTTACGAGAGTTTGGAGGTGACGGTCACGGCCATCCGCCGGATGCGGGTGCTGGAGATTCGCGTGGTGGTGCTTCCGGAGGAGCCGGAGGAGGACCACTGGCACTCCGCCCGCAGAGGAAACGGCGGAGAGGACGGAGAAGGGGCCTCTTAACAGAAAACCTACACCCCCGATTATCAGAAAATAACAAACGGACAGGAAATCGAACCATTCGATTTCCTGTCCGTTTTCGGTTCAGGGGTTGATTTGATTTGCAAAGGAAACCCCCGTCCAGGCGCTCACCGTCTCCGTCCGGCCCCCAGGGCCCGCATGGCGTTCAGCACGGCCAGCACCATGACCCCCACGTCGGCGAACACAGCCCACCACATATTGGCTACGCCCATCGCCCCCAGCACCAGGCACAGGGCTTTCACCGCCAGGGCGAACACGATGTTTTCATGGACGATGGACAGGGTCTTTCGGGCGATTTGCATGGCAAGAGAAATTTTGGCCGGGTCGTCGTCCATCAGGACGATGTCCGCCGCCTCGATGGCGGCGTCGCTGCCCAGGGCACCCATGGCGATGCCCACATCCGCCCGGGACAGCACCGGCGCGTCGTTGATGCCGTCCCCCACGAAGGCCAGCTTTTTGCCCTTGCCCTGCCGGGCCAGCAGCGCCTCAACGCGCTCCACCTTGTCGCCGGGGAGGAGCTGGGCGTAGTATTGGTCGATGCCCAGTTCACCCGCCACGGCCTGAGCCGTGGCCTGATTGTCGCCGGTGAGCATGACAGTCTGGGTGACGCCTGCGGCCTTCAGCCCGGCGATGGCCGCTTTCGCGTTGGGCTTCACCACGTCGGAAATCAGGATGTATCCCAGGTACTGCCCCTCCTCCGCCACATGAATGACGGTGCCCGGGGCGTCGGCAGGGGTATAGGCGATGTGGAGGGACTCCATCAGCCGGGGATTGCCCACGGCAACGGTGCGGCCGTCCACCTGGGCGGCGACGCCGTGGCCTCCCACCTCCTCCGCGTCGGTGACCCGGCCAGGGGCAAATTCCTGCCCCACGGCGGTTTTCAGGCTGCGGCTGATGGGGTGGTTGGAGTAGGACTCCGCCAGGGCGGCCCGCTCCAGCAAGGTTTCCCGGGAAATGCCGTCCGCCGGGTGTACTTCTGTCACCTGGAACACCCCCTGGGTCAGGGTGCCGGTCTTGTCAAACACCACGCAGTCCGTCTCCGCCAGGGCCTCCAGATAGTTGGAGCCCTTCACCAGGATGCCCTGGCCGGAGGCCCCGCCGATGCCGCCGAAGAAGGACAGGGGAATGGAGATCACCAGGGCGCAGGGGCAGCTGATGACCAGGAAGGTCAGGGCGCGGTACACCCAGGTGCCCCAGTTGGCCGCCCCGCCGGTGAGCAGCCCCGCCACCGGGGGCAAAATCGCCAGGGCCAGGGCGGCGTAGCAGACGGCGGGGGTGTAGTACCGGGCGAAGCGGGTGATGAAGTTCTCCATCCGGGCCTTCTTCATGGAGGAGTTCTCCACCAAGTCCAGGATTTTGGAGACGGTGGACGCCCCGAACTCCTTGGTGGTGCGGATGCGGAGGACGCCGGTCATGTCGATGCAGCCGGACAGCACGCTGTCCCCGGCCTGCACCTCCCTGGGGAGGCTCTCGCCGGTGAGGGCGGCGGTGTCCAGGGTGGCGGAGCCTTCGAGGATGTCCCCGTCGATGGGGATGCGCTCGCCGGGCTGCACCACAATGACGGAGCCGACGGGGACGTCGTCCGGGTCTGTCTCCTCAAAGGTGCCGTCCTCCAGCTCCAGGTTGGCGCTGTCCGGGCGAATGTCCATCAGGTCGGAGATGCTCCGGCGGCTTTTACCCACGGCGACGCCCTGGAACAGCTCCCCGATTTGGTAGAACAGCATGACGGCCACGCCCTCGCTGTACTCCCCCAGGGCCATGGCGCCGATGGTGGCCACCGCCATCAGGAAGCGCTCGTCAAAGGGCTGGCGGTTGCGGATGCCCTTCCCCGCCTTTATCAGCACGTCATAGCCGATGGTCAGGTAGGGGACGAGGTAGAGCACCAGCGCCAGCCAGCCGGGGACGGGCAGCAGCCGGTCGATGAGGGAAACCGCCAGCAGCAGCGCCAGCGCCAGAATGACCCGGAGGAGGGTCTTTTTTTGCTTTTTGGTCATGGGGGTCACGGTCCTTTCGGAGGGAGAGTAGTTGCTAGTTGCTAGTGGCTGGTGGCTAGTGACTAGCCACCAGGGCTGTATTGCAGTCGGCACTACTAGCCACTGAATCACAGATAAATCTCGCAGTCGTCCTCCACCTTTTTGCAGTTCTTCAGCACCGCCTGCATGGTGGCGGCCACGTCCGCCCCGTCGGCGAACTCCACCTTCATCTTCTGGGTCATAAAACTGACGGTGGCATCGGCCACACCGGCGGTCTTTTTGGCGGCGTCCTCCATCTTGGCGGCGCAGTTGGCGCAGTCTACTTC
Source organism: Clostridiales bacterium (assembly GCA_021200895.1). Lineage (GTDB taxonomy): Bacteria > Bacillota > Clostridia > Oscillospirales > Oscillospiraceae > Onthomonas. Next base: position 21,130 of record JAJQFX010000193.1, read on the forward strand.
GATTTTATAGGTCTTTTTCATGGGAAACAGCTCCTTTACCGAATTTGAACGTTGAACATATGAGCAACCGTTCATTTGTTATCTGTATCATAGCACTGCGCTGCGGGGCTGTCAAGGGGGAAATGCAAAAAAATACGGGAATCCATATCTATCCTGTGTTGAGGGGAATCACGTATCCTTGTAGTCAGGTTTCCGCGACCAAAGGACAATAAAATTGCTCGTTCCACCCGCCCTCGGCAGGGCGGAACGGCAATCGTAGCCAGCCGCCATCGGCGGCAGCTTTGGTGCGTGACAGGTTACATCGTCTCTGACGGGATAGACCACCTATGGGTTGGACAGCGCGAAGCCCCAGCGGGATAGGAGAGGGGTTCTTAGGGGGGAGCGAGGCCCCGAGCTTCCCCCTGAGCCGCCCTCTTTTGCTACTTTTCTCGGCGGAGCGAGAAAAGTAGGCCCCGCCCTGGCAAGGGCAAGAACGTATTTCCTTTATCCATCCTTCTCTAAGAAAAGCATCCCCTTAGGAAAAGGTATTTATATGGGAAATGCCCGGAGTTCCACCCCTCAGTCTGGCCTTGCGGCCAGCCAGCTCCCCTTTCAGGGTAAGGGGGCGCGAAGCGCCGGAAATGCCGCTTGACGGCGGAGCCAATGACGTAGCGGTTACGACAACCTTTTTCCTCCCCCGAAAGGGGCGGGGAACCGGCGTTAGCCGGTGGAGGGGTTCCTGTGCGAAACAGATTCCAAAATTCGTAGCAAAAAAACGTAACCGGGCGCAAAAAAGCGGCTCCGCTTCCACAAGGCGGAGCCGCGTATCGTAAATCGTAAAGGTTACGTCCGTTCCACTGGGGACACCAGCTCCCGCCGCGCCTCCGGCATCCGCTCCCACAGGGGGGTGATGCGGGGGAGATACCGCAGCAGCAGAGCGCCCAGGACGCAGCAGCAAATCAGTTCCCCCAGGCCTACGGTGCAGCCGTTCCACAGCCAGGCGGCCCCGAAGCCAGCGCCGAAGCCGGTCTCGAACCAGGCGATTTCCGCCCCCACGATGACCATATTGCACACCACCGGCGGCAGGGGGGCCAGGGCGCGGTGGCGGAGCCGGGATGTCCACAGGGCGGCCAGCAGGGTGGCCAGGGTGCCGAACACCCAGTCCAGCACATAGGGGGAGCCAAGGAGATTGGCGATAAAGCAGCCCACCGCCAGCCCCGGAATGGCCTCCGGGAAGAAGAAGGGCAGCGCGGTCAGGGCCTCGGCAAAGCGCACCTGCACCGGGCCGTAGGACAGCATAGGCAGGCACAGCGTCAGCACGGCGTACAGCGCGGCGATAACGGCGGCAAAGCAGACGGATTGGATACGGTTTCTTCTGTTCATCAGGGTAATACCTCCATTTTCGTATTTAGAGTACAGCACAGAGAAGAAGCTGCACAGCTGCGGAGGGTCTCTCCGCAGGTTGGACCGGGTGTGGAAACCAGTCAAGAGGCAGTGTACCATAAAAATCCTTCCCTGTACAGAAAATTTTCAAAAAATCGGGAAAAAGCCTTGACTGTCAAGGGACTTTATGGTTTATGATGAAGCCAGAAAACAAGGAAAGGGGGCGTTCCCATGACGGTGAAGGAAGTGGAGGCCCTGGCGGGTATGCCGCGGGCCAACATCCGGTTCTACGAGGCGGAGGGGCTGCTGACCCCGGCCCGGAATGCCAACGGCTACCGGGACTATTCCCAGGAGGACGTGGCGGTGTTGCAGCGCATCCGGCTGCTTCGGCTGCTGGGGCTGCCCATTGAGGACATCAAGGGGCTGCAAAGCGGCGCATTGGTGTTGACCGACGCCCTGGCCCACCGCCTCGCCGCCCTGGAGCAGGAGGAGGCCCAGGCCACCCAGGCCCAGACGGTGTGCCGCGCCATGCAGAGCGACCGGGCCAGCTATGCCACCCTGGACGCCGGGCGTTACCTGCTCCAGCTGGAGCAACCGCAGCTGCCCGCCGCCGTCACTGCCCGGCCCGCCGTCAGCACGCCGCCTGCGCCGCCCCTCCCCGCCCCGCCGGAGGAGGATACGGTACCCAGGGTGACGGCCCCCTGGCGGCGGTACTTCGCCCGGGCCTTTGATATGAGCATCTACACTACCCTGTGGTGCTGCTTCCTGGCCCTGGCCTGTGGAATCAACCTGACCCGGTGGAACAGCGCGGTCATTGACACCGTAATAGGCGCGGCGCTGATGCTGGCGCTGGAGCCGCTGATGCTCCACTTCTTCGGCGCCACACCGGGGAAGTGGCTGCTGGGCCTGAGGGTGACGGACGAGGAGGGCCGGAGGCTCTCCTACCCCGCGGCGCTGGAGCGCAGCTGGACGGTGCTGTGGCGGGGGTACGGCCTGTACATCCCCGTTTACAGCTGGTACCGCCTGTGGCAGAGCTACAGGGACTGCCAGGACGGAGGCACCCTGGCCTGGGAGTTTGACAGCCAGCTGACCCTCCGGGAGAGCCGGACGCCCCTCCGGGTGATGGGGCTGCTGGCAGGCTCCGGCGTTCTGGTGGGGGCGATGGTGCTGTCCTGGCATCTGGCGGCCATGCCCCGATACACCGGCGACCTGACGGTGGCCCAGTTCGCCGCCAACTTCAACCGGATGGCGGACTATTACGGCTATGAGGCGCTGGACGAGTTGGACGAGAACGGCCGGTGGGTGGTTTCTTCCGGGAATGAGGATGCCTTTCTCCTGGAAGGGCTACTTGGAATCCCCCCAGCCGGAGTTCGTCTACAC
>JAJQFX010000172.1 GCA_021200895.1 Clostridiales bacterium
CTGTAATCGGAGCCGGTAGTGTAGTTACGAACGATATACCTGCGAATGTGGTAGCTTATGGTGTTCCGTGTAAAGTGATTCGTGAGATAGGAGATAAAGACAGGGAATTTTACTATAAGAACAGAAAGCTGGATGTGTGGGAGTAGTTTAAATTTCAGTTTATCAAAGCAGCCGTACCCCGCCAAACCGGCGAGCGGGCAACCGAAGCAGTCGCGCCCCGCCATTGAACAAACCCCTATGCCGGGCAAGCTGCTACAGGATTAACATTTTGTGAACAAAAATGGTTGTTCCTTGCAGAACAGTGTGGGAGATGTTATAATGTATGCCAAAAGCAAAGCGACAAATCGGAATTTACCAGGAGGTATCAACATGAGGCTGCAACTAAATTTAAATCAATACTATGACTGCATGGACGATTATCAGGTGAATCAGCTATTTAGCCTTTTTGTGGGCATAAAACTGAAAATTACACTGCTAAAGAAATGCATAGAGACTTGCCAAACGGGAGAATGGTACGAATACTGCAAGGATGTCGCTTTTTCAGGTTTTGGTGCAATCGATGTATTTATGGAGGAATTAGGAAAGCAGCCCATATTTGACACCGAAAACATATTGAAAAAATATAATACGGATGAGATGTTTTATGAGGAGTTTGATATAGAACCGCTTATTGAAAAATATGAGTATTTAATGGAAAAACCGACAGAGTAACAGACCCCAAGAGGCATATGGAGGAATCAACATGAGATTGCAATTAAACTTAAATCAATACTATGATGGCCTGGAGGATTACCAGGTAAACACGTTATTCGGCTTGTTTATGGGCTTAAAACCAAGAATTGAATTCCTTCAGGGTTTCATAGAAAGTGGAAAGACAGGCGAATCCTATTTTGGGACAGCTAGAGCAATGTCTTTCTCCGGGTTTAGACAGATTGATAAATTTATGCAGTCTGTCGGGAAAGAGCCAATATTTGATATTGAGGGTATTTTATCAGATGTGGATCAGAAGTATGACGCAGTTCCATTACAGCCATTGATAGATACATATTTTTTCCTGATTTCTGAACCTGTTTCCGAAGAAATTCCAGTTTATCAAAGCAGTCGCACCCCGCCAAACCGGTGGGCGGTCAACCAAAGCGGGCCTTGCCCACTAATATGAATACGCCCTGCGCCGGGCAATCCGCCTGGTCCAGGGCGTATTGTGTTTTCGTTCAGTTTTTCAGACTGTGCAGGGGGGCCGGGATACGCCCGCCCCGGGCGATGAAGTCCGCCGCGCTCTCCTGGTGGACGGGCATGACCGGGGCCGTCCCCAGCAGGCCGCCCATCTCCACCGTGTCCCCCACCTGCTTGCCGGGGGCGGGGATGATGCGGACGGCGGTGGTCTTGTTGTTCACCATGCCGATGGCCGCCTCGTCAGCGATGATGGCGGAGATGGTGTCCGCCGGGGTGCCGCCAGGAATGGCAATCATGTCCAGCCCCACGGAGCAGACGCAGGTCATGGCCTCCAGCTTATCCATGGTCAGGGTACCAGCCTCTGCCGCGGCAATCATCCCCTCGTCCTCGGACACGGGGATAAAGGCCCCGGACAGGCCGCCCACGCTGCTGGACGCCATGACGCCGCCCTTCTTCACCGCGTCGTTCAGCAGGGCCAGCGCCGCCGTGGTGCCGTGGGTGCCGCAGGTCTCCAGCCCCATCTCCTCCAGGATGCGGGCGACGGAATCGCCCACCGCCGGGGTGGGGGCCAGGGACAAATCCACAATGCCGAAGGGGACGTTTAGCCGCATACTGGCCTCACGCGCCACCAGCTGGCCCATGCGGGTGATGCGAAAGGCGGTCTTTTTCACCGTCTCCGCCACCTCGTCAAAGGGGCGGCCCTTGACGGACTGGAGGGCGTGGTACACCACGCCGGGGCCGGAGACCCCCACGTTGATGACCGCCTCCGCCTCCCCGACGCCGTGGAAGGCCCCCGCCATGAAGGGGTTATCCTCTACGGCGTTGCAGAACACCACCAGCTTGGCGCAGCCGAAGCTGTCCCGGTCCGCCGTCAGGCGGGCGGTCTCCTTCACCGTCTCCCCCATGAGGCGGACGGCGTCCATGTTGATGCCCGCCCGGGTGGAGCCCACGTTGACGGAGGAGCAGACCAGCTCCGTCTCCGCCAGCGCCTCGGGGATGGCGGCAATCAGCTTCCGGTCCGCCTCCGTCATGCCCTTCTGCACCAGGGCGGAGTAGCCGCCGATGAAGTTCACCCCGCAGGTCTTGGCCGCCCGGTCCAGGGCTTTGGCGAAGGGCACATAGTCGTTGGTCTGGCTGGCCGCCGCCACCAGGGCGATAGGGGTGACGGAGATGCGCTTATTTACGATGGGGATGCCGAACTCCCGCTCAATTTGTTCGCCGACCTCCACCAGATGCTCCGCCTGGCGGCAGATTTTGTCGTAAACCTTCTGACAAGCCGCCGCCGGGTCAGGGTCGCAGCAGCTCAGGAGGGAGATGCCCATGGTGATGGTGCGGATGTCCAGGTGCTGCTGGTCTATCATATCAATGGTCTGTAAAATCTCGTTTCTGCTCAGCATGGCGCTCCCCCTCAGATGCGGTGCATGGCGTCGAAGATGTCCTCCCGCTGGGCGCGGATGGTCAGCCCCTTGGCCGCCCCTTCCTCCTCCAGCAGCTTCACCAGCTCCGCAAAGGGCAGCGCGGCGGCCGCCACGTCCACCGTCATGATCATGGTGAAGTAATCCTGCATGACGGTCTGGCTGATGTCCAGCACGTTGACCTGCTGGG
>JAJQFX010000153.1 GCA_021200895.1 Clostridiales bacterium
CCCCAGCTCACCGACCCCCTGTGGGAGGATCGCCGCTTCGCCTACGAGGAGCCTCTGGGCGTCGCCCAGCGGTTCGGGCAGACCCTGGAGGGGCTGATTTGCAGCCCCTCCGGCGAGGACTGCTGTTTGCAGGTGGGGAACCGCCTCCAGCGGTATGAACGGCAGCTGGTGTGCCGGATGGAGCGGTGCGCCCTCCGGGGGCGGCATCTGCGCCTCCGGGTGCGCTGCCCCGCCCAGGCGCTGGGGACGTGGAGCGGCGTGGCCCTGGTCTACCGCCTCCGGCAGGAGAAGGATCGGCTGTGCTATGCCTTCCCCGCCCAGCACATCCTCCACCAGGGGGAGGACACCCTCCTGGAGGTGGAGATAGACCTGAGCCAGCTCCAGCTGAAAGCCCTGTACTGGGACGTGCGCATCACCCTGGACGGGGCGGACGGGGCCGCCTACCTGCTGTGCGCCCGCTGGCAGGAGGACGGCGGCGGGAAGAAGCCCCGCTCCGGCCTGGAAAGGCTGCTCTACAAAGGGCGGAAGGCCATCGACCTGGGCCGCCGGGTGGCGGAGCGGCTGGTGTTCTCCAACACCTACCGGCAGGCGGACGGACAGGGGGTGTCCCTGTACCGGACGATGGAGCGCACCCACGCCCTGGCCTGCCAGCCCTGGAACCCCTACAGCGGCCTCCGCTTCCGGTTGAAGGAGTGGCTGGCCTTCGGCCTGGCGCTACTGGCCCGGCCGGTGCTGGGCCGGAGGCGCATCATGCTGTGCTATGAGAAGTTCGGCAGTATGGCCCAGGACAACGGCTTTTACTTCTTCCGGTACTGCATGGAAAACGGCATGGAGGAGAAGATGCACCGGCGCATCTACTTCGTTATTGACAAGGCCCAGCCGGACTACCAGGAGCGGCTGCTGCCCTACCGGAAGCACGTCATTCAGTTTATGAGCCTAAGGCACATGGTCTACCTGCTGTCGGCAGCGCTCTTAGTGTCCAGCGACTCGAAATCCCACGCCTACGCCTGGCGCACCAAGGAGAGCCTCATCCTCCCCTATATCCGCCGGAAGAAGAAGCTGGTATTTTTGCAGCACGGCGTCATCGCCATGAAGCGGGTGGACTTCTACAAAAAGGGCGGGGCCTACGAAGTCGACCTGTTCGTCTCCTCCAACCAGCGGGAGCATGACATCATCGCCCAGTATCTGGACTATCCCCCGGAGGACGTTATCATCACCGGCCTGGCCCGGTGGGACGTGCTGGAGGACAGCCGCAGCCCGGAAAACCACATCCTCCTGATGCCCACCTGGCGGAACTGGCTGGACGAGGCCCCGGACGAGGTGTTTGTGGAGAGCGACTATTACAAGCACTATATGGCCCTCCTGAACGACCCCCGGCTGGCCGCCCTCCTGACCCAGTACGACCTGTATCTGGACTTCTATATCCACCCCAAGTTCAAGGGGTACATGGCCCGGTTCTCCATCAGTGGCAGCAGCCGGGTGCGGCTGATTCCCTTCGGGGCGGAGCCGCTGAACCAGCTGCTGATGGAGTGCAAGCTGATGGTGACGGACTACTCCAGCGCCAGCTGGGACGTGTACTATCAGAAGAAGCCGGTGCTGTTCTACCAGTTCGACGTGGCGCAGTACAACGAGACCACCGGGGCCTATATCGACTTTGACACCGAACTGTTCGGGGAGCGGGTGTTCACTCCGGAGGAGCTGATGGAGGCGTTAAAGCAGTACGCCCGGGCGGGGTTCGCCCTGCCGGAGCGGTATGCGAAGCAGCACCAGGAAAGCTTCGCCTATCTGGACAAACACAACAGCCAGCGCATTTGCGAGGAAATTCTAAAGCGGGGCTGGTAAGACAAAAACAGGGCCTCCGCCGTCTGGCGGAGGCCCGTTGCCGTATTTGATTAGAATTTCGCGCCGCCGAACTCGCTCAGCTCCAGATGGCGGGCCTTGTTCTTGTCCAGCGCCCAGTTGACGCTCCACTGGGCGGAGAACAGGAGCAGCTTCGCCCCGTGGTAGTCCTCCACCAGCTTGATGTCCCGTCCGTCGCCGATGATGAGGTCATCGTCCAGGCTGCCGTCAAAGCGGTCTACCCACCGCAGGGTCTCGTAGGGCAGGGATTCCATCACCAGATCCACGTTGTACTCGTTTTTCAGCCGGTACTCGAATACGTCGAATTGCAGAGTGCCGACGCAGCCCACAATGACCTCCTCCATGCCGGTGTAGGGGATTTTGAAGATTTGGATGCCGCCCTCCTGGGCGATTTGCTCGGTGCCCTTGATGAACTGCTTGCGTTTCAGGGTGTCCTTGGGCCGCACCCGGCGGAAGTGCTCCGGGGCGAAGATGGGGATGGGGTCGAACCGGAAGCTCTGGCCGGGGGTGCAGAGGGCGTCCCCGATGGAGAACATACCGGGGACAAAGACGCCGATGATGTCCCCGGCGTAGGCCTCCTCGATGATTTCCCGCTCCGCCGCCATGAGCTGCTGGGGGCGGGACAGCTTCACCTTCCGGTTCTGCTGCACCAGGTAGACCTCCTTCTCCGCGTCGAACCGGCCAGAGCAGACCCGGACGAAAGCGATGCGGTCCCGGTGGGCCTTGTTCATGTTGGCCTGGATTTTAAAGACGAAGCCGGAGAAGCGCTCGTCAAAGGCGCTGACGGTCTGGTCCCCCGCCTTCCTGTCCAGGGGCGGGGTGGTCATGCGGAGGAAGTTCTCCAGGAAGGGTTCCACGCCGAAGTTGGTCAGGGCGGAGCCGAAGAACACCGGGGACAGCTTGCCGTGGC
>JAJQFX010000269.1 GCA_021200895.1 Clostridiales bacterium
CATAAAACCAGCGTAAAACTGCTGGTTTTATGAAATTGCGCGGCCTTCGCCGCGCCAATAAACCGCACGGCGGTTTATCCAGCAGACATTATCATAGAAACCACTGAACCAACCGTATCATTGCAGAAATACAAGAGGGTGCGCCTATGAGAACTTACCTTTACCCCTGTCTCGGCCTGCTCCTGGGGGGAGCGGGCTGCGCCCTGCGCCGGTGGCAGCTGACCACCTGCTTTAACGAAAACGGCCTGCCGACGGACGGCACGGCCACAAATCTGCTCATCGCCCTGGCGGTGGGCGGAGCGGTGTGCTTCCTGCTGCTGGCCCAGACCCGGCGGACGGCGGCCAGAGACTGGGTGGGAGCCTTCGGGCCTGGGCCGAGGCCGGAGCTGCTGCCCGGCGGCGCGCTCTATCTGGCCGTCGGAGCCGCCTATGTCCTCTGGACCGGGCAGGCTGACCCGGCCAGTTCGGTCTTTCAGGCCATCAACGTAGTGCTGCCAGTGTTGCTGGGGGCGGCGCTGTTCCTCTCCGGGGTGTCCGTCTGCCTGTTGGCCCGGCTGGGGGCGGCGGAGCCGCTGGCGGCCATGGCGCCGGGGTTTTGCAGCTGCTTCTGGCTGATTCAAATCTACCACACCAACGCCAACAACCCGGTGGTGCAGGTCTTTGTCTGGCAGCTGCTGGCGGCGGTGGCCTCCGTCGCCGCCTGGTACTACCTGGCTGGGTTTTCCCTGGGCATTGGCAAGGGCAAAACCGCCCTCTTCTGGTCGCTGACAGCGGTGATGCTGTCCCTGGTGGCCCTGGCGGACGACAGCGCCCTCTTTACCCGGCTGTTGCTGTTGGCCCAGGTGTTCTGTCTGACGGTGCAGCTGACCCGGCTGGCCGGGGGGATGGAACCCGCCGGACGGAAACCGTAAAATGTGCAATTAACGTGACAAAGGCGTCCTGTGGAAAAGCCCACGGGACGCCTTGTTGTTTGTCTATCCCTGCGCTGACCGGAGGACCCGCCGCACCTCCATCAGGGTGAAGCCCAGCAGATTGTCGCCTCGCCATTGCGCCGGGTCGAACCGTTCTTTGTCGGTCATGCGCAGGCCGATCCCCCACACCCGATCTCCTGCGGCACATTCCGCCAGCAGGCTGTCACCGGTTTCCAACAGTTTCCGTTTGAGAACATTGTTTTGAGAAAACTTTGCCATCAGGCCGTCGTAAACCACAAGCTGCCGGAAACCGTTCCAGGTGCGGTCATCGTAATGGTGAACCTTGCGGCCCAGCGCCTTGATTTTTTTCGGGTCAGAAGTGGCGCAAATCGCGGCGGCGATTTCCGGGTCATTGAACAGCATTGCTTTGCGGTACATCATGTATTGTTCATTGGTTGTATAGCAATGTCCGTCGATTTCAAAATCTGACCGATACCAGTTGCTCAAATAGCCATTTTCTTCCTCCGGCTTGTGGAAGCATATCACGTTCATGGGCTTACCTCCTTGATTATGGTAAGGTCAGTATACCACATTTGCTCCTGATTGTATAGAACTGCACCCCAACAACGAAGTTCTCTTTCCGTGTAAAAAAGCTGCACCAGGTTTCGTCCCGGTGCAGCTTTTTCGTAAGCTGTGCATTTCAAAAGCGAGGACACGCCCCGACTTCACAGAATTGCACATTGCTCATTGCTAATTGCTCATTGCTCATTGAATCAGTACAGGCTGGAGATCAGCTCCACGCAACGCTCGATGCCCAGCTCGCCGCTGTCCAGCGCGATGTGGTAGTTCCGGGCCACGCCCCATTCGGTGTCGGTGTAATACTGGTAATAGGCCCGGCGGCGCTGGTCCTTGTCCTTCAGCCGCTTTTCCGGGGACTCCTCCCGCTGGCCGTAGACCTGGACAATGCGGGCGGCCCGCTTGCCCATGCTGGCGTGGATGAACACCCGCAGGCAGTCCGCCGAGCCACGCAGGATGTAGTCCGCGCAGCGGCCCACGATGACGCAGGGGCCTTCCTCCGCCAGCTCCAAAATCACGTCCCGCTGGTGGTTCCACAGGTAGTCCTGGGTGGACTTGCCGGTGGTGTCCCGCCCGGCGAAGGCGTTGATGAACCAGCTGCCGTGGGCGGTGTACTCGCCCCGGTCCTGGATATACTCCTTGCTAAAGCCGGACTTCTCCTCGATTTTCTCCAGCAGCTCCTGGTCGTAGCAGGGGATGCCCAGCTTTTCGGCGGTCAGCTTGCCCACGGTGCGCCCGCCGCTGCCGAACTCCCGGCTGATGGTGATGATTCTGTTCATGGTTCTGCCTCCTTTATTTGATGTGTGTATCGGTATCTCTATTATACATCATTTTCAGTTGGTGCTCAACTCCCGATAGGTGTTGCGGATGACCACCGCCGCGATGAGGAAGGTCAAAATGTCCGCCGCCGGGAAGGAGTACAGCAGGCCGTCCAGCCCGAAGAACATGGGCAGCAGCAGGGCAAAGCCCACGCCGAACACGATTTCACGCACCAGAGAGATGACAGTGGAGGCCAGCGCCTTGCCGATGGATTGCAGGTAGATGAAGGTACCCTTGTTCACCGTAGCCAGCACCATCATACACAGGTAGGTGCGGAAACACTTGATGGCGAAGGTGGTGTAGTAGGCGCTCTCGTTTGCCGCGCCGAAGATGCCGATGAGCTGCCGGGGGAACAGCTCCACAATGAGCAGCGCCACAAAGCCCACGATGGCCTCCAGCGCCAGCAGATGGGTGAAAAAGCTCTTGGCCCGGTCTTTGCGTCCCGCGCCGATGTTGTAG
>JAJQFX010000297.1 GCA_021200895.1 Clostridiales bacterium
TTCTCGGCGGAGCGAGAAAAGTAAGCCCCCGCTTCCCTGGCAAGGGTAGGGAGCGCAGCGGAAATGCCGCTTGACGGCGAAGGCCGGGCAAAACGGTTTTAGCGAACGTTATCTAAGGAACGCCCCGCCGGGCGGGCAAACGCTCTATCCCCACGAAACACCCCTCACCTCCGCCTCCGCCGGGCGGCGGCCTTTCCTTTGGCGGACGCCCCCGGCAAATGGACGGCCCCGGTCTTCCGCAGCTTCGCCACGAAGAAGCCCTCGAACCGGCTGTCCGGGCAGACGCACACCGTCCCCGCCAGCCGGGTGGGCAGCAGAGGCAGCGCCTCCAGCCAGTCCCCCTGGATGGGAACCAGCTCCACCCCGGGGCTTTGCAGCGCCCAGGCCACCACGTCCTCGTTCTCCTGGGCAAGGATGGAGCAGGTGGAGTACACCAGCTCCTGTCCCGGCTTCAGGAGGCGCAGCCCTTTGGCCAGCAGCGCCTTTTGGCTGCGGACGCTCTTCTCCACCAGCGCCGGAGTGAACCGCCCCGGCCCCGGCTCGGCCAGGGACAGGGTGCCGCTGCCGCTGCACGGCGCGTCCAGGAGAATGCGGTCAAAGGCGAAGGCATCGTCCAGCTGCCGGGCGTCCGTCACCATGACGTAGACGCAGGAGGCCCCCTGCTTTGCCACGTTGTATTTCAGCCGCTCCCCCCGGCGGGGGTTCAGCTCGCAGGCGGTGATGTGGCAGCGGTTCCCCGCCAGAGCCGCCAGCTGGGTGGTCTTGCCGCCGGGGGCGGCGGCCATGTCCAGAATGTCCATCCCCGGCTGGGGGTTCAGCACCAGGGGCGGCAGCATGGAGCTGAGGCTTTGCAGGTACACCTCCCCCGCCTCGTACAGGGGGAGGGCCCGGACGGCGTCCTCCCTGGCCTGGGGCAGCAGGAAGGCGTCCGGGTACCAGGGGATTTGCTCCGGCTCCAGCCCGGCCCCGGTCAGGGCGGCGGCCACCGCCTCCCGGCTGGTTTTCAGGGGGTTGGCCCGGAGGGTCACAGCCCGGCGGCAGCGGTATTCGTCTAAAATCCGCTCCGTCAGTTCAGTGCCGTATTGCCCCTCCAGCAGCGGGGGCAGGCAGGCGGGGAGGGTCGCCCCCGTCAGGTCAGCTTCATATTCGGCCATCGTTCCTCCACAAACTCATCGGAATAGTTGTCGTCAATCAATTCCTCCAGCACGCTGTCAGCGGGCAGGTCGGCGGTGCGCTCCACATAGCGCACCATCACCGCCCCGGTCAGCAGCGCGTCGGCGATCATCAGCACCACCACCGCCCAGGTGACCACCTTGGCGTAGAGGGCAGGGAGGCGCTCGATCCATCCGCTGAGGACGGGGTAGAGGTTCTTGATCCACACCACCGCCAGCAGCCCCCAGAAGATGCAGAACAGCAAGTTGGTGCGCCCGCCGATGTTGAAGGGCATATCGCTGTAGTCCCAAAAGACGGTGCCAAAGACGTACTCCGTGAACACGCTGCACAGATACTCATACGCGCCGCCGATGAACGCGCCCCCAGGAACACATAGCGGTCCTCTCTGTCCGCCAGGGGATGCAGCACCATGGTCAGCACCACCGCCCCGAAGCCCCACACCACGGAGAAGGCCCCGTACAGCACGCTGGAGCGGCTCATCCAGTATCCGGCGGAGAAGCGGCAGAACACCGTCTCAATCAAATCCCCCAGGAAGGCGCAGAGGATAAAGACCCAGAACAGCTTGTCCAGGCACACGCCCTTGGCGAAGACGCCGCCGCCCTCCTCCGGCCCGTGGGGCTCCTCTGCGTCGGGGTAAGCCCGCGCCAGCCGCTTCCAGATGGCGCTGCAGATGGCGGCCCCCAGCTTGCCCTGGACGGCGGACTGCTCGCTCTGCTGCACTTCCTCCGCGTGGGCCAGGGCCGCCCCGTCCCGGCTCTTGGACACGGCGTAGAGGACGCCCGCCAAATCCGCCGCCAGAATCCCCAAAATCACCACGTCCACGATGCGCAGCAGCCGGACGGGCAGCAGGCTGAGGAGGGTGTACAGGAAGGGGTGGAGCAGCACCACCAGCATCGCCGCCAGCACCTTTGCCATAAAGAGGAGCAGCCGCCGCCACTCCGCGCCCCTGGCCTGCCGTGTCAGCTTCCGCCGCCAGGTGCGGCGGGTCAGGTCGTCGGCCAGGGAGTCGGTGACGGAGACCACCACTAGGGCGAGGATATACTGTGATATAATATGCCCCGCCAGGGTGGGCAGGCTGACCATCAGCAGCGCTGCCATAATGCCGTACTTGGGGCAGATGGGCAGGTCGAAGAAGCCGCGGTTGGAAAAGCCCCTGTCCCTCACCACCACGACCACCACCTCGATCAGCCAGCCTAGGAAGCCGTAGAGCAGCAGGCAGGTGATAAGTTCGGTGTAAGTGTACTCCATAGGGGAACCTCTTTCTGTTGAAATGTTATCCGGTTAAGGAGGTGGGGGTTCTTGGGGAATGTTTGCTGGATAGGGGGTGTGGTTCTTGCTACGTTCCTGCCGCCTCTGAAAGGCGATGCCATCAACTTAAAAAAGCAATCTATCCTAGGTTGAAGGGAATCACGCAGCCGTACAGTCAGATTTCAGCGACGGGCGGATAACAAAATTGACGCCCCGTCCCGCCGCAGGCAGGGACGAGGCGGCAATCCCCGCCAGCCGCCATGGGCGGCAGTCTCACCAGTGTGAAGTCACATCGTCTCTATCGGG
>JAJQFX010000242.1 GCA_021200895.1 Clostridiales bacterium
ATTGGCTTCCCTGAAAGGGTAGGGAGCGCAGCGGAAATGCCGCTTGACGGCGGAGCTGTCAGCGAAGCTGACTGAGGGGTGAGAAGGCCGGACAAAGCCTTTCCAGCGAACGTTGCCAAAGGAAATCCACCCCTCCACCGCTTCGCGGTTCCCCACCACACTACCCCACAAAGGAGTTGTATCCCTTGAAAACTGTCACATTGTACACCGACGGCGCCTGCTCCGGCAACCCCGGCCCCGGCGGCTGGGCGGCCATCCTGCTGTATGGGGAGCATACCCTGGAGCTGTCCGGCGGGGAGGACGCCACCACCAACAACCGCATGGAGCTGACGGCGGTCATCAAGGGGCTGGAGGCCCTGAAGCAGCCCTGCATCGTGGAACTGTACTCCGACTCGAAATACGTCATCGACGCCCTGGACAAGGGCTGGGCCAAAGGCTGGCAGCGCCGGGGCTGGGTCAAGGCCGACAAGAAGCCCGCCCTGAACCCCGACCTGTGGGAGCGGCTGCTGGCCCTGTGCGACAGGCACACTGTCCGCCTCCACTGGGTCAAGGGCCACGCCGACACGCCTTACAACAACCGCTGCGACGCCCTGGCGGTGGCGGAGTGGCGGCGCAGGAAGGGTTAAGGCCGCCGATGGGCGGCCCTTTCGCCGCGAAACAGGCGGTTTTTTGCGCCGATTTATCGGAGATTTGGCGTTCAGCTTCCCCATGCCGAAAAAAATTGAAAAAATTTCGGGGCAAATTCGGTATTTCCTGTTGATTTTCCGAATAAAATAGACTAGAATGTGATTGGTTGCCAAAGGAGCGCAGGTCGTATGCTACATATCGTTTTAGTGGAGCCGGAAATCCCACAGAATACCGGCAACATCGCCCGCACCTGCGCCGTCACCGGCGCCAGCCTCCACCTGATTCGCCCCCTGGGGTTTGAAATCAGTGAGAAGTGGGTGCGCCGGGCCGGGCTGGACTATTGGGACAAGGTTTCCGTCACCGAATATGACGGCTTGGAGGACTTCTTCGCCCGCCACCCGGAGGCGGAGGGCCATCTGTGGCTGGCCACCACCAAAGCCCCCCAGGGCTACACCCAGGTTTCCTACGGGCCGGAGGACTGGCTGTTCTTCGGCAAGGAGACCGCCGGTCTGCCGGAGGACTTCCGGCTGCGGTACTTTGACCGGTGCGTCCGCATCCCCATGCTGCCCAACGTGCGCTGCCTGAACCTGAGCAACTCCGCGGCGGTGCTGCTCTACGAGGCGCTGCGGCAGAACGGCTTCCCCGGTTTGACCGGGGAGGGGGAGATGGGGGCTGGCGGCTGTTAGCTTTTAGCTCTTAGCCGTTCGCTGTGATGGTTGAAACCGCCGGGTTCCCCCTTCTCCAGTAGGGGCAAGTAGGCAACTAAATCCCACATCGACTGCGGTGGAGGGGCCTCTGGCCACTAGCCACTACCTACTAGTCACTAAACAACCACATAAATAACACCTTCCTCTGGAAGGTCTTATTTAATAAATTTGCTTTTTAACCCCATTTTTACCAACCGAAAGGAGTCATTTCCGACATGAACTACAACAAGAAAACCGTGACCGACATTGATGTAGCCGGCAAGAAAGTCCTGCTCCGCTGCGATTTCAACGTCCCCATGGCGAAGGACGGCAGCGGCGTTATCACCGACGATAAGCGCATCCGCGCCGCTCTGCCCACCATCCAGTACCTGCTGGAGCAGGGCGCGGCGGTCATCGCCTGCTCCCACATGGGCAAGCCCAAGGGCGAGTGGAAGCCGGAACTGAGCATGAAACCTGTGGCTGCCCGCCTCTCCGAGCTGCTGGGCCAGGAGGTCATTATGGCCGCCGACATCGTGGGTGAGGACGCCCAGGCCAAGGCCGCCGCCCTCCAGCCCGGCCAGATCCTCCTGCTGGAGAACCTGCGCTACGACAAGGGCGAGACCAAGAACGACCCCGCCTTCGCCAAGGCTCTGGCCGACCTGGCCGGTGCGGACGGCGTGTATGTCTCCGACGCCTTCGGCACGGTGCATCGCGCCCACGCCTCCACCGCCGGTGTGGCCGCTTACCTCCCCGCCGTCTCCGGCTTCCTGATTCAGAAGGAGCTGGATATCATCGGCGGCGCTCTGGCCAATCCCAAGCGTCCTCTGGTGGCCATTCTGGGCGGCTCCAAGGTTTCCTCCAAAATCGGCGTTATCAACAACCTGCTGGAAATCGCTGACACCGTCATCATCGGCGGCGGCATGGCTTATACCTTCGCAGCCGCTCAGGGCGGCAAGGTCGGCGACTCCCTGCTGGAGGCCGACTGGGAGCAGTATGCTCTGGATATGATTAAGAAGGCGGAGGAGAAGGGCGTCAAGCTGCTGCTCCCCACTGACACCGTCTGCGCCAACGCCTTCGCTCCCGACGCGGAGAGCCAGGTGGTCGCCACCGGTGAGATTCCCGACGGCTGGCAGGGCCTGGACATCGGCCCCAAGACCACCGAGGCCTATTGCGCCGCCGTGGCCGACGCCGGCACCGTGATTTGGAACGGCCCCATGGGCGTGTTCGAGTTTGAGAAGTTTGCCGTGGGCACCAAGGCTGTGGCCGAGGCCCTGAGCAAGACCGACGCCATCACCATCATCGGCGGCGGCGACTCCGCAGCCGCTGTCCAGCAGCTGGGCTATGCCGACAAGATGACCCACATCTCCACCGGCGGCGGCGCTTCCCTGGAGTTCATGGAAGGCAAGGAGCT
>JAJQFX010000047.1 GCA_021200895.1 Clostridiales bacterium
AAGGCGAAGCCCACCGTGGGATAGGGGGAGGGTTCTTAGGGAGGGGCGAGGCCCCGAAGCCCCTCCCTAAGCCGCCCTCTTTTGTTACTTTTCTCGGCGGAGCGAGAAAAGTAAGCCCCGCCCTGGCAAGGGCAAGCTGTTGTTCCTTCAAAGAACCATATCTAAGGAGAGCCGCGTCCTGGCAAGGGCAAGAACGTTGCGCTTACATCTATCCTTCTCTAAGGAGTCCCTCCTGAATGGTTGGCATTCCCCTTGCGCCTTCCCCAAAGGCGCGAAATCCCCCTTGCATCTCCCCCCAAAACCGTATATAATAATCTTGCACTATATACAAAATCTGACCCGCTTCCATTCGGCGGCGTCCAGGAGGAAAGCTATATGTCAAAGAAATTCTATATCACCACCCCCATCTACTACCCGTCCGACAAGCTCCACATCGGCCACACCTACTGTACCGTGGCTACCGACGTCATGGCCCGCTACAAGCGGATATGCGGCTACGATGTCATGTTCCTCACTGGCACAGACGAGCATGGGCAGAAAATCGAGACCAAGGCGAAAGAGGCTGGCGTCACCCCCCAGCAGTTCGTGGACAATATCGTCACCGCCCCCGGCGGCATCAAGGACCTGTGGAAGCTGATGAATATCTCCAACGACCGGTTCATCCGCACCACCGACGACTATCACTGCAAGTCCGTCCAGGCCATCTTCAAGAAGATGTATGACAAGGGGGACATCTACAAGGGCACCTACAAGGGCAAGTACTGCGTCCCCTGCGAGTCCTTCTGGACGGAGAGCCAGCTGGTGGACGGCAAGTGCCCCGACTGCGGCCGCCCCGTGAAGGACGCGGAGGAAGAGGCGTGCTTCTTCCGCCTGTCCAAGTATCAGCAGCCCATCCGGGACCTGCTGACCCAGACCGACTTTCTGGAGCCGAAGAGCCGGGTGAACGAGATGGTGAACAACTTCATCGACCCCGGCCTGGAGGATCTCTGCGTCTCCCGCACCAGCTTCACCTGGGGCATCCCCGTCACCTTTGACGAGAAGCACGTCGTCTACGTCTGGATCGACGCCCTGAGCAACTATATCAATGCCCTGGGCTACGAGAACGACAAATACGATGATTTTGACAAATATTGGCCCGCCGACGTCCACTTCGTGGGCAAGGAAATCGTCCGCTTCCACTCCATCATCTGGCCGGCCATGCTGATGAGCCTGGGCCTGCCTCTGCCCAAGAAGGTGTACGGCCACGGCTGGCTGCTGCTGGACGGCGGCAAAATCTCCAAAAGCAAGGAGAACACCACCGTCAACGTGGTGGACCCGGTGATTCTGGCCCAGCGCTACGGCGTGGACGCCCTGCGGTACTACCTCATGCGGGAGTTCCCCTTCGGCAGTGATGGCAACTTCTCCAACGAGCTGCTCATCAACCGCATCAACGTAGACCTGGCCAACAACCTGGGCAACCTGGTCAGCCGCACCACCGCCATGGTGGGCAAGTACTTCGGCGGCAAGCTGCCTGCGGAGCAGACCGCCGATGAGGAGAGGGACGCCGAGCTGATTGCCATGGCCTCCTCCCTCCGGGAGAAGTACGAGGGGCTGATGGAAACCTACACCTTCCAGAGCGCCCTGGTGGAGATTTTCAAGGTCATTGACCGGGCCAACAAGTATATTGACGAGAACGCCCCCTGGATTCTGGCCCGCAGCGAGGAGCAGCGCCCCCGTCTGGCCCGGGTCATGTACAACCTGCTGGAGACCATCCGCATCTGCGCCGTCCTGCTGACTCCCTTCATGCCGGAGACGGCGGAGAAAATCGCCGCCCAAATCGGCTCTGACCGGAACAGCTGGGAGGATGCGGCGGAGTGGGGCTGCCTGAACCCTGAGGCCGCCGTCACCAAGGGGGAGAACCTGTTCCCCCGCATCGACCTGAAGAAGGAGTTGACCGAACTGGCCGCCATCGAGGAGCAGCGCAAGCTGGAGGAGCAGCGGGCCGCCGCCCCCGCCCTGGAGCTGGAGCCCCAGTTGGAGGAGCAGGTGGACTTCGCCACCTTCGAGAAGAGCGACTTCCGGGTGGTGAAGGTGAAGGACTGCCAGCCGGTGAAGAAGTCCACCAAGCTGCTGCGGTTCATCCTGGACGACGGCACCGGCACCGACCGCCAAATCCTCTCCGGCATCGCCAAATGGTACAAACCGGAGGAGCTGATGGGCAAGACCCTGGTGGCCATCGTGAACCTGCCGCCCCGGAAGATGATGGGGCTGGAGTCCAACGGTATGCTGATTTCCGCCGTCCGGAAGGAGCATGGCGAGGAAGTGCTGAACCTGCTGATGCTGGATGACGGCATCCCCGCAGGGAGCAAGCTGTGCTAAAGCTGACGAAAACTCGTTAAAAACTGCATTTCCCGGGTCGGCATCGGAAGGGGCCGGCCCGGCTGAACCGAACAAGTCCGCCCTTCCGCAGCAGCTGTGGAGGGGCGGATTCTTTTAGTGGCTGGTGGCTAGTGGCTAGACGCCCCTTCGGGGCGGAGCTGTTAGCTGTTGGCTGTTAGCTGTTAGTGGCGGTGGCTGGAACAGCTGCGTTTCCCTCTATACCCAATGTCATCAACTTAAGGATTAAATTTCTAAAGAAAAAATGCGCTTCCGTGCTGAAACTCAGATTAGCACGACCAATGGAAACTAAGAATGTTACCCAGCCGCCATGGGCGGCAGTCTCACCAGTGAGAAGTCACATCGT
>JAJQFX010000278.1 GCA_021200895.1 Clostridiales bacterium
TTCTTAGGGAGGGGCGAGGCCCCGAAGCCCCTCCCTGAGCCGCCCTCTTTCCCCCATTTCTCGGCGGAACGAGAAATGGGGCCCGCCGGGAGGGCAAACGCTTTATTTCCTTATAGTATCCTTGCCCAAGGAGCGTAATCCCCCTAAATTGATGACATTGCCCTGAAAGGGTAGGGAGCGAAGCGGAAATGCCGCTTGACGGCGGAGCTGTCAGTGAAGCTGACTGAGGGGTGATGCCGCAGTCTGTTCCGTTGGCATTTTGTAATGGTAGAGCAAAACAAAGCTTTAGCCTTCACACTCTACTACCATCCCCATCACTTCCCTACGCAGAACCGGGAGAAGATGCGGTCGGTGACATCCTCCGTCACCGCGCTGCCGGTGACCTCCCCCAGGGCGTACAGCGCCCCTTCCACATCGGTGAGGACGCAGTCCGGCGGCATTCCGTCCGCCAGGGCCTGGCCCACGGCCTCCAGGCAGTCCGCTGCCCGGCTGATGGCCTCCGCCTGGCGGGCGTTGGTGATGAGCTCCCCGGCAGGCGGGGCCTCTCCCTCCGCCAGGAGGGCGGCGATGCACCCCTCCAGGGCCTCCAGACCCTCCCCGGTGCGGGCGCTGACGGCGCACACCTGTGCAAATTTCTGTGGAAAAGATGTGCAACTTACTGCACGGAGCAGGTCGCATTTATTGACCACCACCACGCAAGGCTTGCCCTCCGGCAGCCCTTCCAGCAGCGCCTGGGCCTCCGGCGTCAGGGGTGCGCTGCCGTCCACCACCGCCAGAATCAGCTCCGCCCGCTCCAGCGCGGCCCGGGAGCGGGCCACCCCCAGCTGCTCCACCTGGTCGCGGGCCTCCCGGATACCGGCGGTGTCCACCAGCCGCAGCAGCGTGCCGCCGATGACGCAGGTCTCCTCCACCGTGTCCCGGGTGGTGCCGGGGACGGGGGTGACGATGGCCCGGTCATAGCCCAACAGGGCGTTCAGCAGGCTGGACTTGCCCGCATTGGGGGGGCCGATGAGGGCGGTGGGCACCCCCTCCGTCAGCCGCCGCCCCCGCCGGTAGGAGGCGGCGAGGGCCCGCAGCTCCCGGAGGGCGTCGGAGACGGTGCGGGAGATTTCCTCCGCTTCAAAGGGGTCGATGTCCTCGTCCGGGTAGTCCAGCACCACATGGTAATGGGCCATCAGGTTCAGCAGGTCATCATAAATCCCCTGAATCTTCCGGTGGATGGCCCCGGAGAGCTGCCCGGCGGCGTTCACCGCCGCGGCGGTGGTCTCCGCGTCGATGAGGTCAATGACCGCCTCCGCCTGGGTCAGATCCAGCTTGCCGTTCAGGAAGGCCCGGCGGGTGAACTCCCCGGCTTTGGCCTGCCGCGCTCCGGCGGCAAACAGGGCCTCCAGCCCCGCCGTCAGCACCGCCGGGGAGCCGTGGCATTGCAGCTCGGCGGTGTCCTCCCCGGTGTAGCTGTGGGGGGCGACGGAGAAGGTGGCCATGCAGCGGTCTAACAGGGTTCCGTCCGCCTGCCGGAGGGAGCCGTACACCAGCGTCCCCGCCGGGCGCTCCAGCAGCGGCGTCTTCCCCGCCGGGGTGAACACCCTGGCCAGCACCTGCCGGGCCTCCGGGCCGGAGAGCCGCAGGATGCCGATGGCGGAGCGGCCCTGACCGGTGGCGATGGCGGCAATGGTATCGCTCATACGCTGACCTCCTTCTGGGCGTCGTCCTTCTGCCCCTCCTGGGCCAGGCCGCAGATGATGGGCACTGCCTGCCGCAGCAGGGTGATTTCGGTATAGGAATGGTTGCCGCCGAACTCGCCGTCGGTAGTCCAGGGGACGGACTCCACCGAGGTGAAGGTGACCCGGTGGGTCTGGAACATCCGCACATGGCTGTGGGGCTTCCTGCCCGCCAGGGCCTCCAGAATGGCGGCCATCTGCCGCATACTGTCCGGCTTGTGAATCAGCAGCACCTCAAAGATGCCGTCGTCCAGCTGGACATTGTCCCCCATCAGCCCCTTGAAGCCGCCGACGCTGGTGGAGTTGGACACCATGCCGTAGAGGAACTCCCCCTCTATCACGCCGCCGTCATAGGCCACCTGCATCTCATAGCTGGTGATTTCGCTCAGGCTGCGGATGCCCGCCAGCACATAGGCGGCGTGGCCCAGCAGGCTTTTGCACCCCTGGGGGGTGGCGTAGCTGACGGAGGTGAAGGCCCCAAAGGCGGCCACATAGATGAAGTGCCGGGTGTTCAGCCGCCCCACGTCCACCGGCAGGGCGGAACCAGAGGCGGCCAGGGCGGCGGCCTCCGCCGGGCGGGTGGGGATTTTCAGGGAGCGGGCATAGTCGTTCGTCGTGCCCGACGGGATGTAACCCAGGGGCGGCATGGCCCCCTCTGACGCCACCAGGCCGGAGATGACCTCGCTGAGGGTGCCGTCCCCGCCGCTGCAAACCATCCGGTCATAGTGGGGGGCCAGGGCGCGGGTGGCCTGGGCGGCGTCTCCGGGGCCCTTCGTGGCGTACAGGGTGACAAGGTAGTCCTGGGCCTGGAAAGCGGCGCAGATGGCCCCCAGGGAGTCGCTGAGTTTCCCCTTGCCGGCGCAGGGGTTGTAAAGGAAGAGCAGGGTTTTCATGGGTTTTGGTGCCTCCGTGGGGTGTCGGGGGCGCAGCCGGGGGAGTGGCG
>JAJQFX010000238.1 GCA_021200895.1 Clostridiales bacterium
CACAGGGTCAGGATAGCCAGCACGCACTCCAGCAGCATACCGCCGTAGGCGATGGGCTTTGCGTCGGTCTCCTTATCCAGCTGCTTGGAAGTGGTGCCGGAGGAAACCAGAGAGTGGAAGCCGGAGATGGCGCCGCAGGCGATGGTGGTGAACAGCACCGGGAACAGGTAGGTGGTGCCGGAGGAGCCCTCCACAGCCCACTTGGCGGTGGCCATGCTGTCCATGGAAGGATGGGCCAGCACGACGCCCAGGACGGCCAGGGCAATCATGGCGTACAGCAGGAAGGAGGACAGATAGTCACGGGGCTGGAGCAGAATCCACACCGGGGTGACAGAGGCGATGGCGATGTACAGGCCCACAATCCACATCCAGGTGTTGGTGGACAGATAGATGGGGTGGAAGTTCATGCCAACGACGATGATGAGGACGATGGCAACCACACCGAACACCGTGGACACGCCCATGGGCATATTCCGGCGATAGACCAGGAAGCCGAAGACGATGGCGATGACGATGAACAGCAGGGACACCATAGCCACCCGGGAAGCGCTGAGGGAAGCAGCCTTGTCCAGAGCGCCGGTCTCGTCATAGGTGGCGCCGAAGGTGCCGGCCACGATAGCGGCGAAGGCGGCAACCACCAAAATCAGGGTCAGGTAAGCGAAGATGATGAACAGACGCTTGGCCCGCTTGGACATATTGGCGGAGATAATCTCACCGATAGACTTGCCGCCGTGACGGACAGAGGCAATCAGGGAGCCAAAGTCATGGACGCCGCCGAAGAAGATGCCGCCCACCAGGATCCACAGGGTACAGGGCAGCCAGCCAAAGGCCGCCGCGTTGATGGGGCCGGTGATGGGGCCCGCACCTGCGATAGAGGAGAAGTGGTGGCCCATCAGCACAGGGGCCTTGGCGGGGACGTAGTCCACGCCGTCCTCCATCGTGTGGGCGGGGGTGGGCTCATCGCTCTCACCAACGCCCCACTGCTTGCACAGCCAGCCGCCATAGAAGATATAGCCGCAGACCAGCACAGCAACCGCAATGATTAACAGTACTAAACCATTCATGTTGTTTCCTACACTCCTTGCTTTTTCGACAATTTACGCACCGACCCCCGCTTCTTGGGCTTGGGATACAGTGCGCTTTTCAAAAATTTCGCTGTCAGCCGTCCGTCCGGATTGGCGACAATCGAGTCCTTCCCCAGCTCGACCAGAGCGGAATGGGTCTCCGTCCAGCCCTGAAGCGAAAATTGAAAACTTTTTCGGCGGTGATAGCGCCGGACAGCCTGCACCGCAGCCTCATCCGCCGTATCACAGAGAATCTCCGCCACAATGTAGGAGCACATATGCTCCTTGCCGGGGACAATCATCTCGTCCCCCAGCGCCTGGGCCTGGGCGATGCAGCGCCGGGCCGCATCCTCCGTCAGATGGGGGACGGAGAAGAGGAACACATACTCGTTCCGGTCAGCCCCCCACATCTTGGCCTTTTTGGACAGGAGGTAGCCTGTCCCCTGTTCGTGAAAGGCGGCCTGGGCCACCATGGGCGCGTCCGCTTCGTTACAGCGGGTGATGTCATACCAGACGCTGTAGGCTCTCAGCAGAGTCTCCAGCGCTTCCTGACGGGTTTTTGCCATAGTATCTCGCTGCCCCTTTCGACAAACTGCAACAGAAATTCCATCCTTCTATTTTAACAGATTGTTCATCTTTTGCAAGAGCGAAGCGTGAGAGTTTCTATGAAATTGTTCCCGGCAAAATGGCACCGTTTTTTGTGCAAAATGTAGAAAACGTGCAAAAGAGGGTGGAAAAGGCTGGAAATCTTGCACCGAATCGCCCCGCCGCTTCAACACGTCACCCTGTTCAAGCGCAAAAAATTATGTGCAACCAGTGGAAAGCGGGGCCGACCTGTGGTAAAATAACCTTATCCTGATAAAGTACGGAGGAATTAGTATGATTCGTCACATCGTCCTGTTCAAGCTGAAGGAGCCCACTCCGGAGCTGTGCGCCAAAACGAAGGAAATTGCCCTCTCCATGGAGGGGAAGGTGCCCATGATAAAGGGCATCGAGGTGGGGGTGGACTTCCTGCACTCCCCCCGCTCCTATGACATCGCCCTCCAGGTGCTGCTGGAGGACCAGGCGGCCCTGGACGCCTACCAGGCCGACCCCTACCACTGCGGCGTGGTGAAGCCCCATATGCACACCGTGCAGGAGTCTAGCGTCGCCATCGACTATGAACTGTGAGGGAAGTCATGCGTCTTGACAAATATTTGAAGGTGTCCCGCCTCATCAAGCGGCGCACTGTGGCCAACGAAGCTTGCGACGCGGGCCGGGTCACCGCCAACGGCCGCCCGGTGAAGGCCAGCTACGACGTGAAGGTGGGGGACGTGCTGGAGATTCAGTTCGGCCAGCGCACCGTGAAGCTGGAGGTGCTGGTGGTGGCGGACAATGTGGGGAAGAATGACGCCGCCGCCATGTACAAGGAGTTGGTTTAGGGAATCTCTGAATCAATGCGGAGGTTGCCCTCCCGGGGGGCCCGTTCTCCTTAGATATGGTTCTTTCAATGAACAACGGCTTGCCCTCCGGGCGGGCCCCATTTCTTGCTCCGCCAAGAAATGGGGGAAAGAAGGCGGCTTAGGGAGGGGCTTCGGGGCCTCGCCCCTCCCTAAGAAC
>JAJQFX010000281.1 GCA_021200895.1 Clostridiales bacterium
CCGTTGTACTGCTCCACCGAGCGCTTGATGCTTTTGACGCCGAAGCCGTGGTAATCCTTGTCCGTTTTGGTGGTGACGGGCAGGCCGTCCTCAAAGGTCAGGCTGCCGCCGAAATAATTTTCCACCCGGATAAGCAGAAACCCCTTCTGGGGGCCAACGGTGACGCGGATGAGCCGCTGCTCCTTGTCCTCCAGTTGGAGGGCGCTCTCGATGGCGTTGTCCAGGGCGTTGCCGAAGATGGAGCAGATGTCCATCACCCGCATGAAGTCCAGCTTTTCCGCGTCGGCTACGCAGGTCAGGCTGATGCCGTGCTTCTGGCAGTAGAGGCTTTTGCCGGTGAGTACCGTGTCCAGCACGGGGTTTCCCGTCTTGTTCTGGGCCTCGTACTGGCGGATGTCGCTCTCCATCTCGTCCAGCCACTGGTTCCGGCGCTGGGGGTCCGGCTCTGCCCGGAGCGCGGCGATCTGGTGTTTCAGGTCGTGGTACTTCCGGTTGATAAGCTCGATGCTCTCCCGGGAGGTGCAATACTGGTCGTACTGGTTTTTCAGGGTGGTGTTGATGGCGGTCAGCTCATAGCGCATATAGGTCTCTACCCGCTGGATGTGGTAGGCGTAGAGGATGGCCACCCCCGCCAGGTCCACCAGCGTTCGGATATAGAGGATGTCGGAGCTGTCGCTGGTGCTGAATGGGGTGTTGGTGGCCACATAGCTCAGGTTGCTCAGGGCGAAGGCCCCCGCCCCGATGAGGAAGGCGATCATCAGCTCGCTGGGGTTGACCTTTAAGCCGGTGCTGTCCATGTGCCGCCGGTCCAGCTGCCACATGGTCACGTAGATGACGGCGTAGACCGCCACCAGAAACACAACGGAAAGCACCGGGCCGCCGCTGGGGTTGTAGCCCAGCCGGGCGCAGCAGTAGTAGTAGAGCTGCCACTCCAGAGAGGCGGCGAACTCCGCCAGCAGAAAGGCCCGGATGCAGCAGAAGCCCACGTTGATGAGGGGAACATCGACACACAGGTACAGCAGCAGGAACATCAGCCCAATGGCGAACAGCATACACGGCACCCACAGCACAAAGGGCGCGTCGTCGGTCAGCACCAGGAACGCGCTCTGCACCACCATCGAACCGGCGCAAATCAAAATCAGGGGCAGCGGGGCAAACCGCCGTTTTGGGGCCAAACCGATGTAGGTCACACAGGCCAGCCACTCCGCCAGGGCGGTGTAAATGCGGGGGATGTCAGGAATATTGCTCATGGCGTCACCCCGTTCACGTAGTCGGTCAGGGCCTTCATCATGGGGCCTTTTTTGCCCCGGCTGATGGGCAGGGCCACGCCATTCACCAGAGCGCAGTTGTCCCGTATCACGTCCACGTGCTCCAGGTTGACCAGACAGCCCTTGTTGCACCGGAAGAACGCGCCGCTGGAGGCAAGGCTCTTTTCCGTCTGCTGCATGGTGCCGGTGGAGACGAAATCCCCCTCCTGGGTGTAGAAGGTCAGGGCGTGGCCCTGGCTCTCCACGTAGAAAATATGGGAGACGTCCAGCTTCCGGGTCTCCCCGGCGGTGGTGATGACCACATAGCGCTTCTCCCGTCGGTGAACGGTGGCGATGGCCTTGTCCATCTGCTGGGAGAAGGCGAAATAGGTGACGGGTTTGAGGACGTAGTCCATCGCGCCCACGGCGTAGCCCCGGATGGCGTACTGGGGCATATTGGTCACGAAGATGAGAATGACCTCCGGGTCGGTCCGGCGGATCAGCTCCGCCGCCGTCATGCCGTCCAGGTACTCCATCTGCACGTCCATAAAGATGATGTCACAGTCTCCGTTGTACCGCTCCACCAGCTCGGTGCCGTCGGTGTAGACCGTGACCCGGAGGCTCTCCCCCCGCTCCCGCTGGTAGCGGGCCGCGTAGTCCTCCATCTGCCGGGCAAAGGCGGCCTCATCCTCCACAATGGCGATTCGTATCATTTCCGCTCCTCTCTGCAAGACGATTTCCGTACATATTCCTAATTGTTTATAATAGCGAATGGATGGCGGCGCGTCAAGGGCAGGGGCGAAGAAAAGCGGCCCGGAACGAAAAGGCTCCGGGCCGCAGGTCAATGGAAAATGGCTCACCGCTTGATGTCGTAATTCATGTTCATCAGGTTGCGGATGCTCTGCACGTCGTCGGTGATGTTGGCGTCGCCGTGGATGGTGTGCTTGATGACGCTGCTGGCCACGGCGAAGTTCACCAGGTCCATGGGCCTATAGTTGTGCATCATGGCGTAGATCAGGCCGCTGGCAAAGGCGTCGCCGCCGCCCACCCGGTCCAGGATGTTGAAGGTGAACAGCTTGCTCTCGAAGGTGTGGCCCTGATACCACATATACGCCTTGAGGCTGTTTTCGCTGCCGGAGTGGGCGTAGCGGACGTGGCGGCCAATGCACTTGAGGTTGGGATACCGCTCCACAAAGTGCTGGAACACCTCGTCCTGTTCCTCATAGCTGGGCTGGAGGGGTACGCCGTCCTTCCAGTCACCCTTGCTGTGGTCGTTCTCGTCCTTCCACAAGTGGTAGGGTTCGATGCCGAACAGCACGTCCACATAGGGCAGGCACTGGGTACAGTAGTCCCGCGCCTCCTCCCAGGTCCACAGGCGGCTGCGGAAGTTGCCGTCAAAGCTGACGGTCA
>JAJQFX010000077.1 GCA_021200895.1 Clostridiales bacterium
CCCCCATTTCTTGGCGGGACAAGAAATGGGGCCCGCCGGGAGGGCAAACGCTTTAGTTCCTTATAGTATCTTTGCCCAAAGAGTGCAAACCCCCTAAATTGATGACATTGCCTTTCAGGGTAGGGAGGTGTAAAGCACCGGAAATGCAGCTTGACGGCGGAGGTGGCGCGGAGCGCCGGAGGGGTGGGACCGCCTTGCCTAAGGAAGCGCCTCCCCTTCAGGAAATCCGCCCCTATTTCGGCCTCTTCTGCCCGGTAATCATGGGCTGCCCCAGCTGCGCCCGGTAGCGCTGATACAGCCGCCGGGTGTACTTCGTCACCGGCACGTCCTCCAGCAGGAAGGCGTCCAGCTCCTCCATGGTGAACCAGCGGACGGCGGCCACCTCCTCCCGCTGCAAGACCGGCTCGCCCTCCGTCTCCACCAGGTAGGCCACGTTCCAATGGTGGAAGCGGCGGCCCTCCAGCACCTCCGCATTTTCCAGGTCGCCCAGCAGCCGCCAGCAGCTGTCCGGCGCGGTCAGGCCCAGCTCCTCCTGTACCTCCCGCCGGGCGGCGTCAAAGCCGGTCTCCCCGGCCTGGACAGCGCCGCCGCCGCACTCCCACCAGCCGGGGAACCATTGCTTTTCCGGGCTGCGCTGCTCCAAGAGCAGCCGCCCGGCCTTATCCCGCGCCCAGAAGGACACCACCATGACGCAGTACCCTTCCGGCAGTTCACTCCCCCGCTCCATCACCCGGCCGGTGGCCTGGCGGTTCAGGTCGTACAGATCCACATATTCCTTCATAGCACCCTCCTAGGAAAACAGCGCTGCCCGGTCAAAGGGGAAGAACACCGCCAGCACCCCGCCGATGACGTAGCGGGTGTCCACCATGCCCAGCTCCGCCGTGCGGGAGTCACTGGAGCCGTTGCGGTTGTCCCCCATGACGAAGATGCAGCCCTCCGGCACAATGAAGTCGGAGTAGACCATGGAGTCCTTCTCCACCATATAGTCGTCCCCGTACTGGCCGCTGAGCCCCTCGTTGGTGAAGTTCAGGTAGTCCTCCTCCAGCACCACGCCGTCGATGTAGACCCGGTTCTCCTCATAGTCAATCTCCACCTCCTGGCCGGCCACGGCGATGCACCGCTTGACGATGGCCTCGTCGTAGAAGCTCTCCTTCCGCAGCACCACGATGTCCCCGGCCTGGGGGGTGTAGCCGATGCGCTGCACCAGCATGATGTCCCCGTCGTGGAGGGTGGGGTACATACTGCTGCCGGATACGCTGATGACCATGAAGAAGAAGGTGAACACCAGCACCACGACCACCAGCACCGCCGTCAGCGTCTGCATCCAGTCGAAAAAGTCCCGGTCAGCCGCCCGCTCTTCCGCATCTTCCGTTTCCAATGCCGTCTCCTCAGCGGCCCGCGCCGCGGGGTCTTTCTTTCTCAAGAGATTGCCTCCTGTTCTGTCTGGTCCAGCCTGCGCACCTGGGTGCAGGCCCTGGTTTCTGTGTCAATGGTGAACAGCACGCAGTCCATCTTGCAGGGGCCGTCTGCCGACTCGTACCGCCGGGGCAGTCCCCCCAGGAACTTGTTCACCGAAAGCTCTGGCTTCACCCCCAGGATGGATTGCACCGGGCCGGTCATGCCCAAGTCGGTGATGTGGCCGGTGCCGTGGGGCAGCACCTTGCTGTCCGCCGTGGGTACATGGGTGTGGGTGCCCCAGACGGCGCTGACCCGCCCGTCCAGATGCCAGCCCAGGGCCAGCTTCTCGCTGGTGGCCTCGGCGTGGAAGTCCACCAGCACCACGTCGGCCTCCATCTCCTCCAGAATCCGGTCGGCGGTGGTGAAGGGGTTGTCCACATTGGGGTCCATCTCCACCCGGCCCAGCAGGTTCATCACCCCGATGCGCAGCCCCATGGGGCCGGGGAACACCCCGTAGCCCCGGCCGGGCAGCCGGGCGGGGTAGTTGGCGGGGCGGAGGATGTAGGGATTATCGTCCAAAAAGCGGGTGATTTGGAGCTTCGACCAGGTGTGATTTCCCAACGTCACCACGTCCGCCCCGGCGTCCAGCAGCGCCCTGGCCTGGGCGGGGGTCAGCCCTACGCCGGACACGTTTTCCCCGTTGACCACCACAAAGTCAACGCTCTCCCGGCGCTTCACCCCCCGCAGGGTGCGGGTCAGATAGGCCAGGCCGGATTCTGAGCAGACATCGCCCACCGCTAAAACACGCAACTTCAAGTGTACTCTCCTTCTTCTCTCTGAAACTGCAATGCAGAACCGCCAAAGCGGTATACTGCACCAGGTTATCTATCAGTATACCCCCTGGGCGGGAAAAGCACAAGCGGAATTTTTTCTGCTTCCAGGACGGAGGTTCCGCTGTCCTTGCTGCTCATGCCGCCTCTGAAGGGACAATATCATCAACTTAAAGATGCGATCTATCCAATGTTGAAGGGAATAGCGCAGAGGTACAGTCAGATTTCCACGACCAAAGGGCAACAAAATTGCACGTTCCGCCCGCCGTAGGCAAGGGCGGAACGGCAATCGTTCCCAGCCGCCATGGGCGGCAGTCTCAGCAGGTATCAAGTCTCATCGTCTGTTGCCTGCGCTGCCACGGAGCGGCAGGGACAAGGCGAAGCCGCCAGTGGGATAGGGGGAGGGTTCTTAGGGAGGG
>JAJQFX010000003.1 GCA_021200895.1 Clostridiales bacterium
ACTGGTATCCTTACTGGTGACAGGAGGACAGAGATGAAACGCTATCACTACACGGCGGAGGACTTCTCCACCAAACCGGCGGCCCAGGCCGCATTGATGCGCCTGCTCCAGCCCTTGAAACCCTTCTACAGCGAAGGGGGCGCACGGCTGGAGCTGGGTGTCACCAGCACTCACCATGAAAATGACTCTATCCCCATGGAAGCTTTCGCCCGTCCCCTGTGGGGGCTGGTGCCCTTCTGGGCCGGGGGAGGGCGGGAGCCGTCGCCGTTAAGCGGCACTTCCGGCACTTCGTGCCTCCCTGTTTTCGAGGAGCTGTACCCCCGCGGTATCGCTGCCGGGGCAGACCCTCAAAACCCGGAGTACTGGCACACCTGCCGGGACTTTGACCAGAAGTTCTGTGAGATGGCAGTCCTCGCCTACGGGATGCTGCTGACCCCGGAGCGGGTGTGGGCCCCCTCTCTGAGGAGGCCAAGGCCAACCTGACGGAGTGGCTGTGGGAAATCAACCGCCACGAATGCTGCGCCTGCAACTGGCAGTGGTTCGCCATTCTCACCAACCTGGCGCTGAAAGTCCGGGGACGGCCCTACAGCCAGCAAAAAATCGACTCCGGGCTTGCCATGCTGGAGGACTACTACGATGCCGGAGGCTGGTACCATGACGGCAACGGGGGAGATAAGGACTATTATAACCCCTTCGTCATGGTGTCCTACGGCCTGCTCTACGCCATGTTTATGGAGGACGAGGAGCCAGAGCGCTGCCAGACCTTCCGCCAGCGGGCGCGGGACTTCGCCAAAGATTACATCTATTGGTTCGCCGATGACGGAGCCTCCATCGCCTATGGGCGCTCCATGACCTACCGGTTCGCCCAGGTGGCCTTCTTCTCCATCTCCCTGCTGGCGGGGGAGGAAGTACTGCCTCTGCCGGTGGTGAAGGGCATCATTGCCCGGCACCTGACTTGGTGGCTGAATCAGCCCATCTATGACAACGCCGGGGTGCTGTCCATCGGCTACGCTTACCCCAACCTCCAGATGTCGGAGAGTTATAACGCCCCCAGCTCCCCTTACTGGGCGCTGAAAGCCTTTGCGTTCCTGGCCTTGCCGGACGGGCACCCCTTCTGGAGCGTGGAGGCCGCCCCCATGCCGCCGCTTGAAAAGCAGCACTACCTGCCCCACGCCGGGATGTTCCTCCAGCGGGGACGGGGCAACGTGGTGGCCCTGGTGCCGGGACGGCTCCAGGCCGACGGCCACAGCCATACGGTGGAGAAGTACAGCAAATTCGCTTACTCCAGCCGGTTCGGGTTCAGCATTTCCCGCACCCCCGTGACCCTGGGGGAGATGGCCCCGGACAGTATGCTCTGCTTCCAGGTGGGGGGCTACTTCTATGTGAAGGACTTGGTGGAGCCAGGGTATCGCGTCGGGGAGGACGGACTGGACTTCCGCTGGTCGCCCCTGGCGGGGATTCGGGTGCGTACCCGGCTGGTGCCCAACGAGAGGGGCCACCTCCGCATCCACACCATCGAGAGCGACTGCGACTGCACCGCCTACGACTGCGGCTTCGCCCTCTCCACGGACGACCGCATTGCCTTCTCCCGGCGGGCAGAGGGGCCGCTGGCGGAGGTGGTCAGCGGGGGAGACTATTGCGCCGTCACCTCCCAGGCCGGGGACGGCAGGGGAGAGGTGCTGATTCCCGACCCCAACACCAATCTGATTTTCACCAAGACCTCTATTCCCATGGCGGTGTACACCGTCCGCAAGGGGATTCAAACCATTCAAACTCAGGTGGACTATCTTTGAACAAAAATGATGTAAAGGAGAACTGCTTTATGGACATTCGCTATTCCGCCAATCAGCGCGATGTGAAGCGCTACACCACCCAGGAGCTGCGGGATGAGTTCCTGATTCAAAACCTCTACCAGCCCGACCAGGTGGTCGCCATCTACAGCCATGTGGACAGAATGGTGACGCTGGGCTGTATGCCGGTGGAGGAGACCGTCTCTATCGACAAGGGCATCGACGTGTGGGCCAGCTTCGGCACCGAATACTTTCTGGAGCGCCGGGAAATCGGTATCTTCAACATCGGCGCACCCGGCTCCATTCAGGTGGACGGCAAGACCTACCCTATGGGGAACAAGGACTGCCTGTACATCACCCGCGGGGCGAAAGAGGTTCTGTTTGCCAGCGACAGCCCGGCCTCTCCCGCCAAATTCTACATGGTCTCCGCTCCGGCCCACTGCTCCTATGAGACGAGGCTCATCAAGCTGGCCGACGCCGCCAAGCGGCCCCTGGGCAGCATGGAGACCTCCAACAAGCGGGTCATTAACCAGTTCATTCACCCAGACGTGCTACCTACCTGCCAGCTCTCCATGGGCATGACGGTGCTGGAGCCGGGCAGCGTGTGGAACACCATGCCCGCCCACACCCACGAGCGGCGGATGGAGATTTACACCTATTTCGACATCCCCGAGGGCAACGTAGTCTTCCACATGATGGGGGAGGGCCAGGAGACCCGCCACATCGTCATGCACAATGAGGAAGCGGTCATCTCCCCCTCCTGGTCCATCCACGCCGGGGCAGGCACCAGCAATTACACCTTCATCTGGGCTATGGGCGGCGAGAACCAGGCATTTGACGATATGGACAACATCGACATTCCCGACCTGAGGTGAGCGGCATGAGCGATATTTTGAAGTCCTTCTCCCTGGAAGGGAAGGTGGCCCTGGTCACCGGCGGCACCTACGGCATCGGCTTTGCCATCGCCAAAGCCTTCGGCAAAGCGGGGGCCAAAGTGGTCTTTAACGGCCACAACGAGGGCCGGTTAAAGGATGCGGAGGCCCGCTACCGGGAGGCTGGCATCGAGGCGAAGGGCTACCTCTGCGATGTGACGGATGAGGTACAGGTGCAGGCTATGGTGGCCCAGATTCGGGAGGATGTGGGCGTGATTGACATTCTGGTGAACAACGCCGGAATGATTAAGCGCATCCCCATGTGCGAGATGTCCGCCGCCGACTTCTGCCAGGTGGTGGATCTGGATTTGAACGCTCCCTTCATCGTCTCCAAAGCGGTGCTGCCGGGGATGATCGAGAAAGGCCACGGCAAAATCATCAACATCTGCTCCATGATGAGCGGACTGGGCAGGGAAACCGTCTCCGCCTACGCCGCCGCCAAGGGCGGACTGAAAATGCTGACGAAAAACATCTGCTCCGAGTTCGGCGGGCAGAATATCCAGTGCAACGGCATCGGCCCGGGGTACATCGCCACCCCACAGACGGCCCCCCCCTACGGGAAGCCCAGAGCGACGGCAGCCGTCACCCCTTTGACCAGTTCATTTGCGCCAAAACTCCGGCGGAGCGCTGGGGGACGGTGGACGACCTGACCGGCCCGGCGGTGTTCCTGGCCTCTGATGCCTCCAACTTCGTCAACGGGCAAATCCTGTATGTGGACGGCGGCATCCTGGCCTACATCGGAAAGCAGCCGTGACCAAAGGAGGAACCCAGGATACCGGTTGGCTGACCGTCCCAGAGTGGGCCCATGTCCGGCAAATCAACGTGTTTCGCCGGGAGCAGGACACCTCTCCCTTGCCGCCCACCGGTGCGCCCGCCAACTTCCATGTGCTGGCGCGGGGCGTCCTGACCCTGGGGGAGGGGGACTATCGTCTGCGCCTTACCGCGGACGACCATTATCAGCTCTGGCTAAACGGCGTGTACACGGGGCAAGGCCCCGCCCCGGCCTACCCGGAACGGTACCCCTACCTGACCTATCCCTTGACGGGCGGGCAGACCGTCACCGTCGCCCTTCACCTGTACTATCAGGGCCTCATCAACCGGGTGTGGAACAGCGGAGACGGACGCTTCGGCCTGTGGGCGGAGATAGTTGATTCAAACGGGGAGGGCTGCCCCATCGACTGGCGCTATCAACGCTGCACCGCCTATTCCGGCACCCCGGTGGGCTATGACACCCAATTTCTGGAGGACTTTGACGCCCGACAGTACCCAGAGGGCTGGGAGCAGCCCGACTTTGACGATTCGGCCTGGGGCCGCCTCATCCCTGCCCTGTGGGCGGACTATCACCTGATTCCCCAGGAAACGGAGCCGCTGTGGGAAGGGGAGCGGTTGCCAACAGAGATACACCCTATCCCCGGCGGCCTGCTCCTGGACTTTGGCCGGGAGTTGGCGGGAACGCTCCACCTGAACGCCAGCGGCCACGCCGGGCAGTCTGTGCTCCTCCGCTTCGGGGAGGAGCTGAACTGGAAGGGCCGGGTGCGGTACGAGCTGCGGTGCAACTGCCGCTATCAGGAGCGCTGGACGCTGAACGAAGGGGGAAAACACTTTACACCCATACGACTACAAGGCGTTCCGCTATGCGGAGGTGCTGTACCCGGCTGGGATGGAGGTGTGGAACCTCTACGCCAGAGAGCGGCATCATCCCATGGAGGAAGGGTTATGCACCCTCCGTTGCCCCACAGATGAGCTGGAGGGCATCTTCGCCATCTGCAAGAACGCCGTCCGCTGCTGCACCCAGGACAGCTTCCTGGACTGCTGTACCCGGGAGAAGGGGCAGTACCTGGGGGACGCTGTCATCATCGCCCACGCCCATCTGTGGCTCACAGGGGATCCGTCCATGCTCCGCAAGTGCATCCGGGACTTTCTGGCCTCGGCCAGCGTTTCCCCCACCCTGATGGGGGGGGTGGCCCCCGGTTCGCTGATGCAGGAGATTGGAGACTTCTCCCTGCTGTTTCCCCAGCTGGTGTGGATGGACTGGCTGTTTACCGGGGACAGAACATTTTTAAGCGAATGCCTCCCCACCATCTCCGCAATGCTGGATACGTTCGCCCGGAAGTGGCAGCGGCCCGACGGGCTGCTGAAGTCAGTGGGCGAACTGTGGAACCTGGTGGACTGGCCGGAGAACCTGCGGGACGGCTACGACTTCCCCCTGACCCGGCCCGTTGTAGGGCCTGGTGTCCACAACGTCATCAACGCCTTGTGGTACGGGGCGCTGGCGCTGGAGGAGCAGATGCGCGACCTGCTGGGCCTGCCGTGGGAAAGCTGCTCAGAATGGGTGAAGGCAGCCTTTTTGCAGACCTTCTACCGACCGGAGCAGCGGCTCTTTGCCGACAGCGAGAGTAGCGCCCACTGCTCCCTTCACGCCAACCTCTACGCCGCCTGCTTCGGCCTGCTGCCGGAGGAGGGGTGGGACGCCTATGAACGGCTGCTCTGCACCCCTGGGCGGGTCTGCGGAACCATGCCCATGTACTTCGCCCTCCGAGGGCTGGGGCGCATGGGGAAGTACGACACCCTCTACCGCCTTCTGACCCGGACGGACGAGTACGGCTGGCGGAATATGCTCCGGGAGGGGGCAACCGCCTGCTTTGAAGCTTGGGGCAAGGAGCAGAAGTGGAACACCCCAGCCTGTGCCACGCCTGGGCCAGCGGTGCAATTCCGCTGCTGCTTGAGGAACTGGCGGGGCTGCGGTTTGAACCTCACCTGCCGGAGGAACTGGACGGCTTCACCCTTCAGGCACCCTTTCGGGGAACGCTGCTGAAGGTGACGAAAGAGCGGGGCTGCCCGCCCACATTGGAAAGGATGGAACTGAAATGCTTTACCCAAAACTGAACGAAGCCCGCACCCTGCTGGCCCTGAACGACATCTGGGCCGTTCGGACGGCGGGGGCGGAGGACTACCCCCGCTCATGGATGGAAGCCCCTCTGGAGGACGCCCTGACTATGGCGGTACCCGCCTCCTACAATGACCAGAAGGACGACGTGAACCTCAGGGCCCACTATGGCTGGGCGGTGTATCAGCGCACCTTCACCGTCCCCAAAAGTGTTCTTGGGGAGCGCATCGTCCTCCGGTTTGGCGCGGTGACTCACGCCGCCGAGGTGTATCTGAACGGCAAAAAGCTGGGGAGCCATAAGGGGGGCTTCCTGCCCTTTGAGTTTGAGGTGAACGACGCCCTGGTGCCTGGCACGAACCTTCTGGCCGTGGCAGTGGACAACCGGGTGAACTACTCCACCCTCCCTGTGGGCAACGAGAACACTGTGGCCTTCTTTGGCTCGGACAATCCGGGGGTGCCCTCTATTGAGCTGGCAAAAACCCGCTGCAAGAGCGCAAACAAGCCTAACTTTGACTTCTTCAACTATGCGGGCATCATCCGCCCCGCGTACCTTTACACCACCCCGAAAAGCTACATCCGGGACATCACCCTTGTACCCTCCATCGACGGGGCGGACGGCCTGGTGGACTACCGGGTGGATACTGTCGGGGAAGGCGCGGCCCGTGTGACCATCCTGGACGAGGCGCGGCGCACCGTGGCAGAAGGGGAGGGGTGCGAAGGCCAATGCCGCATCCCCGATGCCACCCTTTGGCAGCCGGGAAAGGCGTACCTCTATACCGCCCGAGTGACCTTCGGGGAGGACGTGTATGAGCAGACCTTCGGCGTCCGCACCGTGGAGGTGCGGGGGACGCAGTTCCTCATCAATGGAAAGCCCTTCTACTTTAAGGGCTTCGGCAAACACGAGGACAGCTTCTTCCACGGCCGGGGGACGGACAACTGCCTGAATGTAAAGGATATTTCCCTTATGCGCTGGCTGGGGGCCAACTCCTTCCGTACCAGCCACTATCCCTATGCCGAGGAGATGTATGACCTGTGTGACCGGGAGGGTATCGTCATCATTGACGAGACTCCCGCCGTGGGCATCAACGCCGGCGGCAGTGAGGACCCCTACCAGGTCATGCGCATCCACCAGCATCACCGGGATGTCCTACGGGACATGATCGAGCGGGACAAGAACCACCCCTCGGTGGTCATGTGGTCTATTGCCAACGAGCCGGACACAGAGCATTTTCCCCAGTCCGCCTATGACTATTTCCACCCCCTCTATGAGCAGGCTCATGCCCAGGACCCCCAGAACCGGCCTGTTACCCTGGTCTGCTGCCAGAATAACTATGAGAGGGACATCATCACCCGCACCATGGACGTGGTGTGCCTGAACCGCTACTACGGCT
This sequence comes from Clostridiales bacterium, assembly GCA_021200895.1. Lineage (GTDB taxonomy): Bacteria > Bacillota > Clostridia > Oscillospirales > Oscillospiraceae > Onthomonas. The sequence goes on from JAJQFX010000003.1 coordinate 7,001, forward strand.
GGTACAACCTCAGCGGCGACCTGGACGCCGCCTGCGATGCCCTGAACACCGCGCTGGACTTCTGGGCCGACCAGGGCAAGCCGGTGATGTTCACCGAATACGGGGCCGACACCTACCCCGGCATTCACAACACCAACGGCGAGATGTTCAGCGAGGAATACCAGGCAGACTATTACGCCCGGCTGAACGCGGAGCTGGACAAACGTCCCTTCTTCATTGGGGAGCAGATTTGGAACTTCGCGGACTTCGCCACCATTCAGGGCCCCATGCGGGTGGATGGCAACAAGAAGGGCCTGCTGACCCGGGACCGCCGCCCCAAGCTGGCCGCCCACTACTTCCGGCACCGCTGGACGGGTATCCCAGACTTCGGCTATAAAGGATAGTTAAGGCAGCGCCGCTGCCAACACGAACACAGGGGCCAGCCCCTTCTCCTGCCTGCGCAGGGAGAGGGCTGGCTCCTTTTTGTGCCAAAACGGTAAGTTTATTCTTTTTAACTGTGGGAATCGGCGCGGCACAGGCCGTCGATCCATTGAAACAACTCCGGCAGGTCAAAGTCGCCGCCGTGGTTTTCATGCCAGGTCAGGGCATAGTCCACGTCCGCCCCCTGGTTTTGCAGCGCTAGGGCGATGATTGCAACCGTGGCAAATCCCACGTCCCGGTCGTTGGTTCCCTGACGGAACCGCCAGTGGGAAACCAGATTGCTGTTTTCTCCGATGTAGGAGAGGGGATTCATCAGCTTCAGGACGGCGCTGCTGGCCATGGTGGGCTGCGGGCAGGTGCTGCGCTGGTAGCTGAACGCCGTGAAGTGGGCATACTCCTCATTGGGCTCCCCCGAACAGGTTGTTCTCAAAGCTGTGCATCGTCACATCGTCAAAGGGGGGAGCCTCCTTCATGCGGGTGATGAACCGCATAAAGGCGGGAAAATCGACTGCCGTGATTTTGCCGTTCTGCACTGTAAAGGCAGGGCAGTTTACAGTTCTTCCGGCGTCCAGCGCCTGCTGCGCCGCGTCTGCGATTTTGTGGGAGAGGAAGTCCCGGAAGGAACCGGAGCCGTCGCTGTCGAGGGCGAGGAGACTCCCGTCCGGCGCGTTCAGCCCCAGGCTGTTGAGGTAGGCGGGGAAGGCCGCCGCCAGATCATCGGACAGCTGAATCTGCCGCTGGGTCATGACCCCATCCTCTGCGGAAAACTGGGGGTCTGCCGCCCTCGTCCATCTCCATATGCATCCGGTGATAGTCCGGAATGCCCTGGAACTGCCACTCATAGGCGGCGTCCGCGTGTTCCAGGTCGGCCACGGGGCAGTAGCAGCACACAGCGAACAGCTCCTCCTTGCCCTGGGCCGTCCCCAGCTCCGCCAGGAACGGCTCGCAGTCCGCTTGATTGTCATAGGTGCCGGTCAGGGCGGCGAAGCAGCCCCCCGCGCTGGTGCCGATGGAGAACATATGGTGCATATCCCCCGGAATGGCACCCTCGTTGGCCCACAGGTAGCGCAGCGCCGCCTTCAGGTCGATGAGGGCCGCGGGGGCTTTGCCGTAGAAGCGGCCGTCCGCCGCCTGATTTGTGCGCCCCCGCGCGCCGGGGGTGGCAATGACGTAGCCGTGGAGCAGGGCGTAAAAGAAGGTGCTGGTGTGGCCGAACATCTCATGCTCCGGGTTCCTCGGCTCGCTGGGGAAGAATCCGCCGATGTTGTTCTCAAAGAGGATGGGGGCGGTGTGGAGGTCATAGCCGCAAACGGTCTCCCCGTGATAGAACGCCTCCGGCACATAGATGCTGACGGCCTGATAGCGCGGGTCCACCGGATGCTCCACGGTGACGATATTTTCGAAGGCGCGGAAGGTGACGGCCTGGCCGTCCGCCTCCATGGTGCGCACGCAGTAGTGGCTGCTGTCAAACTGAAGCATACGTCTCCTCCTTTACAGGAAGTGTACCTTTTCCGGCTCCCAGCGGCCCCGGATGTCGGGGTCCTCTGCGGCTCTCCGAGGAGGCGGTGACCCGCTGCCCCGGATAGGTGAAGCGGTAGCAGTCCAGGGCGATGGGGTCGGTCAGGGGCGCTGTGGCGATAGCCTCGGCGGTGTGTACCACCTGCTCCCCCAGCCGGGTAGCCAGCACCTGCACCAGCTGGAAGCCGCCCTCCCCGAGGTCGGTGACGATTTGGTTGCCGTCCCGGTCAATATAGTCCAGCCGCGCCCGGAGGGCCTGCCATTGGTCTCCGGTGTAGCCGGTGGTGTAAATGGACACCGATTCCCCGCCGTAGGCTTCGTCCACGAACCGCTGGGAGGCCCCGGCCAGGTCACCCGACACCATGCGCCCGCCGTTTACGGTAGAGAACTCCATGCAGCCGGGGGCCACGTTGCAGTTATACAGGATGGCGATGGGCTTCCCCGCAGTATCGTCAAAGCGAAGCACCGGAACGCTGTGGTCAGACGGGCCGTTCGGGTTGACCCCTTGCCACCAGCCATCCTTCGTCTCCACCACCCGGTTCACGTTGATGGGGGCGTTGGCTACGCCCACCCCGAAGGCGGCGGGCTGCAACGTATTCTTTGCCTGTCGGCAGGCCGCGCGCAGCGCGTCCAGGTGGGCCTGCACCATCCGGTTGTCCCGCTCCATGTACGCTCTGGCCTCATCCTCCGGCACCGGGTTCCGGCTGTGCATGAAGTCCTGCTGCCACTCCTCCAGGGAGGCCCACTCCCGGAAGTGAGGAGTAGCCAGCACATGGGTGGCGTGAATCAGGATGCGCTCCTCCGGCAGCCCCAGCTCCTTCGCCGCCACCTTCCGCATCTGCTCCTTGATTTCCAGCATGACGATGTCCACGGAGACGATGGCGTAGCCCTCCCCGCAACGGAACAGCAGCACCTGGAGCATGGGCAGGTCGTGGATGGTGTTGTACCCCTCCCCATAGGTGGGCAGCATTTCCTCCGTGTAGCGGATTTCCGCCCTGCCCGCGCCTGCGTATAACTGATTTGTCATTTTGGTTCCTCCTCCTTCTTGACGCGCCGGGTGCGGAAATCCATCTCCGGCTTTGGGTACTCCAAAGTTCCGGTCTCCGTGTTTCGGCTGAATTTGCTGAGGAAGGCCCAAGCCACCCCCAGGAACATGGGGAACACCCCGTGGGGCAGCCCTGCTACGCTGCAAAACCGGGCCAGGGCCACGCCGTCCTCCGCCATGTAGTCCCCCACATAGCAGTAGGTGTCCTCGATTTCGTCGACGTATCCCCGGTCAAACCCCAGGCCGAACACCCGCTCCACCTGGGATTTGGATTGGGCCATCCGCTGTTTGGCCTCTGCCAGGTTGGTGGGCTGGTACCCCGGGACGCGGCTGACGGACTCCATCCAGTGGTTCAGGTTTTGGAAGGAGGTGTCGTCCACCAGCGGCCAGTTGTCCCCGCCGTCACAGGTGCCGCCCATGCAGAGGACAGGCACCCGCAGCGCCGGATTGTTCAGGAACGGCTGAGGCACCGTCTGCAAGTCCATCTGATTGAAGGCGTTGGGGCCGGGGAACAGCGCCACGCCTGCCACCCGCTCCGGGTAGGCCAGGGCGATTTCCGCCGCCGAACCGGAGCCGCCGGAAAAGCCCATGACGTAAATGCGGCGCTGGTCTATGGGGTAGCCGTTCTCTGCCATCTCCCCCAGAATGCGGTCAAATTCCTCCGGGCCGTAGTGGTTGGGGCAGACGTAGAGGAAGCCGTCCTGGGGGATGCGCTCGGCCATGCCGTAGGTCTCCGCGTCAAAGGCGTCCTGCCCCCCGCCGTGGCAGAAATAGACCACAGGATACGCTTCCTCCCGGTACTGGGCGGGGCGCAGCGCGCTGTAGTGGTGGGCGTCCCTGCGGGAGGGGGCGGTCTCCAGGTCACAGGGGTAGAAGTCCTTCGTCACCCCCAGCGCCTGCCAGTAGTTCACCACATAGGACGCCATGGGGTCGTCCTTATACTTCGGATACTCCCGCCCCAGCAGCTTCATCTGCTGTACGCTGGCGCAGCTGCGGAACCAGTCCACATCAAAGCGGTCGTTGGCGTAGCACATCTGCCAGCTGAAATCCATATAGTGTCCCGGCCGATACTGTTCCATCTCGCTTACCTCCTCAGTATTGCAAATAGTCCTTGCCGCAGAAGGGGTCCACCGGCGAGCTGCCCCGGAAGGGGCTGCGGCCCATCAGCTTCTCCACCAGGGCATCCAGCACGATATTGTCGTTGGCATAGCAGTTGATATAGGTCTGAATCATGGGCACGTCCACCAGATGATAGGGGTTGGCCAGGCTGACGAACAGCACCGGCACCTCTTTGGCGAACCAGGAGCAGTTGTTGCCGTTCCCAAAGAAGGTGTGCCAGCGCAGGCGGTTGGTCACCTGGTTGCTGGTGTTCTCCACATTGCCCAGATAGAGCACCAGGTCATAGCGGCTGCGGAAGGTGCCTACGGAGAAGTCGTGCCGTCCCGGCCCCTCCTTCTCGTACACCTCCACGGCAAAGCCCTCTGCCCGCAGTTTTTCCACCATGAAGCCTGCCACCCGCTCATTGGAGGGGAAGTCCCCCATCACCTCCAGCAGCACCCGTTTGGTGCGCTGAGGATTCAGGGGCAGCAGGTTTTGCGTATCCTTAACCAGGGTGACGCTCTGGTCCGCGCAGGCCTTCGCCGCCTGGCGGTGCCCCTCATCCTGCAAGACTGCCAGGGCCTCCTGCTGGGGCACGATGGCCTCCTTGGGCCCTTTGTGCAGCCCCAGGGCCGCCTTCGTCGCCAGGATACGGGTCACGGCCTCATCCAGCCGGGCGGCGGGCAGCAGCCCCTGGCGGCAGCCGTCCAGCATGAAGTGATAGTCCTCGTCCAGGTCCTTGTTGAACAGAATCATGTCGCAGCCGGAGGCGATGCAGTGGGGCAGCGCCTGGGCCCGAGGCATGGCGCAGGAGAAGCCCACCATGCAGGTGGAGTCCGTAGCAATCAGCCCGTTGAAGCCCAGCTTGCCCCGGAGCAGCCCCTGGAGCAGCTCCGGGCTCAGGGAGGCCGGAATCAGCTGCCGGGGGAAGTCTGGGTTGAACCGCTTCTGGTAGGCGGGCATGGCGATATGGCCCACCATGACCGTCAGCGCCCCCGCGTCGATGAGGGCCTGATAGATTTTGCCATAGGTGGCGTCCCACTCCTCACAGGAGAGGTCGTTCACCGAGGTCAGGATGTGCTGGTCCACCTCGTCGCAGCCGTCGCCGGGGAAGTGCTTGGCCGCGATGGCCATGCCCTCCTCCTGGACGCCCCACTGATAGGCGAGGCCGCATTCCAGCACCGTCTCCGGGTCGCTGCCGTAGGTGCGCACGTTGGTGATGGGGTTGCGCCAGTTCCGGTCAATGTCCACCACCGGGGCGAACGCCCAGTTGCAGCCGCAGGCTTTCCCCTCCTGGGCGGAAATCTTGCCCAGGAGATAGGCGTTGTTGGGGTCGCCTGTGGCGGCCACCTCCATCTGGGTGCCGAAGAAGGTGCCGTCCACCGCCGTCCCGTTGCCGCCATACTCCAGGTTCGCGCCAATCAGCAGCGGCACCTTGCTGTGGGTTTGCAGCCAGCGGTGGTTCTCCTGCCGCTCTGCGCCCGGGCCGGGGCGGTACATGATGCCGCCGATGTGGTGCCCCAGCATGACGGACTCCAAAAAGGCCGGGTCGGAGGAGTAGCAGATGGGGATAAACAGCTGCCCCACCTTTTCCTCCAAAGTCAGCCCTGCCAGCGTCTCCTCCACCCATGCGACGGCGTCGTCGTCCAGGCAGAAGGGTTTTGCCCGCAAATCAACCATGGTATTTCCTCCTTACAGCGCCGTGTCCCAGAAGCCGCAGTAGGGGTCCACCGGGGTCTTGCCCAGGAAGGGGCTTTTGCCCAGCAGCTTATCCAGCACGGCGTCAATGACGCTTTCCTTAAATTTATAGGCGTTGATGTGGGTCTTCACCCGGGGCACGTCCACCAGATGGTAGGGGTTGCCGAAGGAGATGAAAATCGTGGGAATCTCCTCCAGGAAATCCGGCGCGTCCTTCCCCATGGAGTTGGACCAGTCCAGATGGCAGACCGCCTTGTTGCTGATGGAGTTCAGGTTTGTGGCGTAGAGAATCAGGTCATACTGCTCCGCCATCGCCCGGTGTCCGCCCCGGATGGGGGCGTCCTCCCCCGCATCGCAGTGGCAGGTCACCTGGAAGCCCCGCTGCTCCAGCTTCTCCTTCATTGCCCCGGCCACGGCCTCCGCCGAGCTGGCGAAGCCCCGCCCCTCGGCGTCGGTCACCAGGTAGACGCGCTTCCGGCGCTCCGGCGAGAGGGGCAGCAGCCCCTCCTGGGCCTTCACCAGCGTCACCGACAGGTCGGCGCAGCTGCGCTCCACCGCGCGGTACTCCGCCTTGCCGAAGCGCGAGCGGGCCTCCTCCAGCGGCAGCTGGAACTGCCGCTGACAGTCCGCCAGCCCCAGGGCGGCCTTTACCGCCAGCACCCGCATGACCGCCTCGTTCAGCCGCCCCGCCGTCACAACGTCCTGCTCCAGGCCGCTCCGGAGGGCGGCGACGTCCTCGTCCATATCCTTGGTGAAGAGAATCATATCGCACCCGGCGGCGATGGCCGCGGGGAGGCTCTGCTTCTGGGGAGCAGCTGGTCGAACCCGGTCATGGTGGTAGAGTCGGTGGAAATCATGCCGTTGAAGCCCAGCCGCTTCCGGAGCAGCCCCTGAAGCAGCTCCGGAGAGGTGCTGCCCGGCAGAACGTCCGCTTTCCGCAGCGACGGGTTGAGCCGCATGGACCACGCGGGCTGCATGATGTGCCCCACCATGACGGTGAGGGCTCCGGCCTCGATGGAGCGGCGGTAGGCCTCGCCGTAGGTGGCATCCCACTCTTCGCAGCTCAGGCTGTTGACGGTGGGGGAGAAGTGCTGGTCCCGCTCATCCACCCCGTCGCCGGGGAAGTGCTTGATGGCCGCCGCCATGCCGCCCGCCTGAAGCCCCTGAGTAAAGGCCGCCCCGGCCTCCGCCGCAAAGGCCGGGTCAGCGCCAAAGACCCGGGTGGCAATGACGGGGTTGCGCCAGTTCATGCCCACAGCGGTGGCCTCGGCGGCGGTGATGGCCCCCATCTGGCGGGCGAAGGCGCTGCTGCCAGTGGCCCCGATTTCCAGATTGTTGGCGATGTTGGTGCCCCCGCGGATGGCGTCGGCCCCTTCCTCCAGGTTGCCCGCAATCAGCATGGGGACGGCGCTCTCCTTTTGCAGCCGGCCGATGAGGCCGTGCATCTCCTCCAGGGACGCGGGGAGGCACATGACCGCCCCCAGTTTGTACTCCTGGGTGATTTTCCGGAAGGCCGCTTCGTCCCCGGCCCGAATCTCCGCGCAAAACACCTTACCCAGCTTTTCCTCTGTGGTCATGGCGGCCAGGGTATCCCTGACCCACTGAATCTGCTCTTCCTTTAAGAAGAACGGTCGCTCTCTCAGTGCTTCATAGTTTAACATGACGCAGTTCTTTCCCTTCCTAAGTTTATTGCAGGGCCATTGCTTCCTGCAATTCCTCAAATTTTTTCTCCGTCTTTTTGGTGGTGGACAGGCTGTAGACGTAATATGTCTCCTCCGTCTGCACCACGATATAGGCGTCGCTTCCGGTGTAGGCGTACATCTGGAAGCCGCCATAGGCTTCGCTGTGGCAGAGGCCGCAGGTCACAGTCTCATCCTCGCTGCCGTCCACCAGCGTCCAGCCCTCCAGCTCCGTTACCAGCGCCACCTGCTGGATGTCCGCAAAGGACAGGAACTGTGCGTCGCCGCCGTCTGCAACGACGGCCATCTGCGTGTTGTCCACCTCGATCTCCAGGCTGTGGCCGCCGCCCTGGATGACCTGCACCAGGGTGACGCAGACGATAATCAGAATCGGCCAAAACAGGCGTCTGAACGTTTCCCGCCGCTCTGTGCTGTCTGTGCTCCGGCTCATCGTATCTCAAACCCTCCTTCCGGTACAGCGGTGGTGTTTTCTACCTCCTGGTACGGGACGCGCTGCTCCAGCCTGGAAATGGCCAGGGCGCAGGCCGCGCCGCAGAGCAGGAGCAGCCCGTTCCGCAGGTTTTCGGGCGCGTCCAGGTGCAGGAACCCGTAAATCAGCACTGTAATTGCCGTCAGGGTCAGCCCGCATCCGGTCAGGAAGCTCCACCACCGCACCCCTTTTGAGAGGTGCTTATAGTCATATTTTGTCAGCTTCTCTTTTCCGGCGGTGTAGGCAATCAGCTGGAACAGCAGGAGCAGAAGGGGCACCACGGTCACCAAACCGGGGGCCGCCACATAGGGGCAGGTGTTGCTGCCCACCCGCTGGCACATACTCCAGCCGTACAGGAGCAGCGCCCCCAGGTACAGGCACCAGTAGAGCAGGCGAAGCTCCACCCGCTCCCGCTGGGACAGCTGCGGCGTCATCAGGGGGCGGTGTAGTACCGCTCGATGCGGTAGCCGCCATTGGGCTTCGCCACCCGCACCTCGGTATAACCGTCGAAAAAGTCGTGGTAGCGGCTGCTGTGGCGGAAGCCGGTGTCCATGCTCCCGGCGGATTCCTCGCCGTACTGGTCCCAGCTGGGGCCGCGCCGCTTTTTGCCGTGCAGATGGTAAATGTCGGAAGTATCTCGCTGTTTCCCTCGGATGCTCATCAGAATCAAATCCTTTTTGTTTTCCCTTGGCCATGCCTGGCGGCTGTGCCGCCAGGCATGGCGCTGTGTTGGTTGCGGTCAGGCCGGATAAATCACCAGCACACCAAACAGGTCGGCGTGGTTCAGCCGCCGCGGTGTTTGGTCGATTTTCATATCACAGGGCCGGGCACGGAAGCGGTCGTACACGATGGGGCCGCCCTGGGAAGGGGGCTGGGGCCGCCGGGGCAGAAAGCCCATGCCGGGCGCGCCCTTGCCGCCGCGCAGCAGGTATTCCAGGGTCTCCGCGTACTGGTCGATGACTTCCGGCCCGCAGGGGCCTCCCGGGCCGGGGCAGATGCGGTCAAACTCCCCTTTGCAGGACTGGAGCTTTCGCATTTGACCCAGCACGTTCTCCACGCTGGTGTTGATAAGCTTGAAGGAGGCTGTGATTTCATCCCCGGAAAACAGGATGCCCTCCCGGCTGTCCAGCAGCGCGATGGAGCCCACCGCATGGTCCGGAATCTCCAGCACCTCAAGGGTGCGGCCTCCCAGGTCGATTTTGTCCCCGTCCCGGACGAGCTCCACCGGGTAATCCCTGGGGAAGTCGATGCCCGCAAAGCTGGGGAAGGGAATGGTGGCCAGCGGGCGGGTGGCCTCGGTCATGTATGCCTTTTCAAAATAGGCGTTGTTCGCGGTATGGTCAAAGTGGTCATGGGTGTTGACAATGCAGTGCACCGGCTTTTGCGTCAAGGTCTGGCAGTACATCCTCAGATTGCCCACCCCATAGCCGGAGTCGATGACGATTGCCTCCCGCTCTCCTTCCACGAGATAGATGGCGTCTCCATCCGTCCGAATGCGCCAGGTTCCGGGTGCGATGTATTCCGACTCGAAATACGGCACATCCACAGGCAAACAAACGCCGTCCTCATCCTGAATCAGGACGTTGTGCTTGCAGGAAAAGTCGATCTCTCTCGCGCTCATTGGCTCACGCCCAGTCAGTTCACTTCGTTCACCCGGCAGCAGGAAACAAAGTGTCCAGGGGTGACCTCGGTCAGCGTCTGGGGCTGGCTGCACGCCTCGGTGGCGTAGGGGCAGCGGGCGGCGAACCGGCAGCCCGGCTTGGGGTTGATGGCCGACGTGATTTCGCCCTTGAGCTTGACCCGCTGCATGGGGTGCAGGATGTCCGTGCTGGGGATGGCGCTGAGCAACGCCTTGGTGTAGGGGTGCAGGGGCTGCTCAAACAGGGTCTGGGACGGGCAGGTCTCCACCAGCTGGCCCAGGTACATGACGCAGATGTCGTCAGAGATATGCCGCACCACGGACAGGTCGTGGGTGACGAACATATAGGTCAGCTCCATCTTCTCCTGCAAATCCATCAGCAGGTTCAGCACCTGGGCCTGAATGGACACGTCCAGGGCGGAAACGGGCTCGTCGCACATGATGAACTGGGGGTTCAGGGCCAGGGCGCGGGCGATGCCCACACGCTGGCGGCGGCCGCCGTCCATCTCGTGGGGGTAGGCCAGGCGCAGCCGCTCTTCGATGCCAACCAGATCCATCAGCTCTTCCGTCCGCTGCTGCACCTGGGCCTTGGTGAACCGGTGCGCCTCCTGGAGGGGCTCACGGATGGTAGCCTCCACGCTGGAGCGGGGATTCAGGGAGGAGTAGGGGTCCTGGAAGACGATGCTGACCTTCTCACGCAGGCGGCGGAGGTCCTTGCCCTTGGCATAGGTGATGTCCTCGCCGTCCAGGCGGACGGTGCCGTCGGTGGCGTCCAGCAGGCGGATGATGGTACGGCCCAGGGTGGACTTGCCGCAGCCGGATTCGCCCACGACGCCCATGGTGTGGCCTTTTTCAATGGACAGGGTAATGTCATCTACGGCGTGGTTGGTGCCCGCGCCGACGCTGAAATACTTCTTCAGATGTTCTACTTCGAGAAGAGCCATGTCTTACACGCCTCCTTTCGCAAACTTGCAGCAGCGGACAAAGTGTCCCGGCTCCACTTCAATCATGGGCTGGTCTGCGCCGCACTTGGTGCCGTCGCAGTCCGGGCATCTGGGGCCGAACTTGCAGCCCGCAGGCAGGTTGGTGGGGTCAGGCGGCAGCCCGTGGATGGGGGACAGCCGCTTGGAATCGTCGTCCAGCTTGGGCAGGGAACCGAACAGCCCCAGGGTGTAGGGGTGCAGGGGGTTGCGGAAGATGCGCTCCTTGGTGCCGTACTCCACGATTTCGCCGGCGTAAATCACCGCCACGTCGTCGCAGGTCTCGGCCACCACGCCCAGGTCGTGGGTAATCAGAATCATGGAGGTGTTCAGCTTTTCCCGCAGCTCCTTCATCATGTCCAGCACCTGGGCCTGAATGGTCACGTCCAGGGCGGTGGTGGGCTCGTCCGCCAGGATAAGCTCCGGGTTGCAGGCCAGGGCCATGGCGATGACCACACGCTGCTTCATGCCGCCGGAGAACTGATGGGGATAGTCCATATAACGGACGCTGGCGATGCCCACCATCTCCAGCATTTCAATGGTGCGCTCCTGGGCCTGGGCCTTGGTGAAGTCGTTGTGCTGGAGGACAACCTCGCTGATTTGGTCGCCCACCGTCATGGTGGGGTTCAGGGCGGTCATGGGGTCCTGGAAAATCATGGCGATTTTGTTGCCCCGCACCTTCAGCATATCCTTCTCCGGCAGCTTCAGCAGATCCTCGCCGTCCAGATAAATCTCGCCCTGCTTCACCTTGGCAGGCGGCGTGGGCAGGATGCGGAGGATGGCCTTGGCGATGGTGGTCTTGCCTGCGCCGGTCTCGCCCACCAGGCCCAGGGTCTCGCCCTTGCCCAGGGTGAAGCTGACGCCGTTGACCGCCTGGACGTGCTGGCCGCCGGAGGAGTACTCCACCACCAGATCCTTCGCAGTTAGAAATTCACTCATGTTGTATCCTCCTCTCAGTCCTTCAGACGCGGGTCAAGGGCGTCCCGGAGACCGTCGCCGAACAGGTTGAAGGCCAGCACCGTCAACGCGATGGCAATGCCCGGATACACCAGCAGGTGGGGATAAGACAAGATGTAGCTCTTGCCGTCGGCCAGAATGGCGCCCCACTCCGGGGTGGGCGGCTGAACGCCCAGGCCGATATAGGACAGGCTGGCCGCCTCCATAATGGTGCTGCCGATGTGCATCGTCGTGCCCACGATGGTGGGGGACAGGACGTTGGGAACCATATGCTTGAAAATGATTTTGAAGTCGCTGCAGTTCATGGCTCTGGCCGCCTCCAGGTAGTCCATCTCCCGCTCCTTCAGCACCATGGCGCGGGTGCCCCGGATGCTGCCGGGGATGCCGCCCACGGTCAGGGCGATGACGGTCTGGATGAAGCCGGAACCCAGGGCGGTGGAAATCAGGATGGCCAGCAGCGTGCTGGGGATGGCCTGCCAGATGTCCATGACACGCATGGAGATGTTATCCACCTTGCCGCCGTAGTAGCCGAAGATGGCGCCGAAGAAGATGCCCAGCACCATGCCGATGATAGAAACCAGCAGGTCCAGCCCCAGGCTGAACCGGCCGCCGTAGAGCATACGGGACAGCATATCCCGGCCAAGCCGGTCGCAGCCCAGCGGGTGATGACCATGCAGAGCAGACCCAGAATCAGGGTGCGGGGCAGGCGCTCTGCAAACTCCTGCATGACGGGAACCTTAAACACATAGGAGGTGCCGAGGTCAAACTCCAGGAAGGTCTCCTTTAAGTATCTGCCCAGCTGAATGAGGAACGGGTCGTTCAGCCCCAACGCTTCATCGTAGGCCAAAATTTCCTCTTCCGTAGCGGTGTTGCCCAGAATCAGCCGCCCCGGGTCGCCGGGAACGAAGTACATGATGGTAAAGATGATGATGGCGACGACTATCGTCGTCAGAACCAACCACCCCAACCATTTGAGTACGTATCTACTCATGAAGTGCTCCTTTCTAAAATCGCTGCACCACCGTTCGCGATGGTGCAGCGTAAAGTAGTTTCGCAGGGATTATTCCGTGAAGCAGCAGGCGCCGGGGACGACATAGCCCTTGTCCGTCTTGAACACGGTGGAGACATAGTCGGGGTACAGCAGGATGTCGCTGCCGGTGACCAGGGCCTTCACATAGGCGTTGTCGTCCACATACTGGAGGAAGGCGTCCATGTTCTCAGCGGTGTGGGTCTCGCTGGCCATGCAGGTGTGCAGCAGGTCCTGGAGGGTGTCGTCCACGATGAAGTTCTCGGTAGCGCCGTTGGAACGGCCGTCCGCGTCGATCAGGTGGGACCAGAGGTTCACCACATAGTCGTCAGCGGCCATGTACTGATAGAAGATGTCCCACTCGGTGGGGTCGGCCTTCATGGTGTTGCAGGTGCCGCCGTCCATAACATACAGCTCCACGTTGATGCCATAGGCCTCCAGCTGGCCCTCGATGATTTCCGCGTAGTCGCCGCAGTAGGTGGCGGTCAGCAGCTTCAGGGTCTCGCCGTTGTAACCGGCCTCGTCCAGCAGGGACTGGATGGTGGCCTCGTCAGCGGACTGGTACAGGCTGTAAGCGCCCTCCCAGGAGGTGTCATAGTCGGCAAAGAAGCTGTTGCCCAGGGTGGTGCAGGCCACCATGCCGTTGCCCTCGAAGGCGGCCAGCGCCTCATTGTCGATGGCCATCAGGATGGCCTTGCGCAGGGCGACGTTGGAGCAGAGGCTGGCCTCGTCCACGTTGCAGTAGGCGTAGACAATCATGTTGCTCTGGCTGGAGTAGGTGCTGAAGGAGTCGCCGTAGCCGTCGGCGACCAGCTGGTCAACGTTGTCGGCGGAGATCTTTTCCGCCAGGTCAATGGTGCCGGTCTCCAGGCCGATGACCTCCTGGGTGGACTCAGTCAGCAGGGTCGGGGTGATGGTGCCGACGTTGGCCTGCTGAATCTGCTGTTTCAGCTCCTCATTGGTCTGCCAGTAGTCATCCCGCTTGGTCACGATCAGCTCCGTGCTGGCGGTGAAGCTCTCCACCGTGTAGGGGCCGGTGCCGCAGGCGTCAGCGGGCAGGCCGCTGGGGCTCTCGTTGTAGGCTTCCTCGGAGAAGATGTAGGTGCGGCAGATGATGTTCTGCAGCTCGCCCATCTTGGTCAGCTCCTCGGTGCAGTGGAGGACGATGGTGGTCTCATCAATCACTTCCTCGCTCTCGAAGGAGCCCCAGCCGGACTCGAAGCCGCCGTCACGGGCCATGTCGAAGCTGAACTTCACGTCGTCCGCGGTGATGTGGTGGCCTGCGGAGTCATAGATGTAGTCGTAGATGTAGATGGTGTAGTCAGAGGAGCCTTCCTCGTGGTCCATGCCCGGCATATAGTCGCCGCGGGTGGCATCGGCCAGAACGGGGTAATACTCGCCGTTGGAATCCACGCCGAACAGCATCTCATACACCTCGTAGGCAATGCCGGGGGTCAGAGTCCTCACGCCCCAGGGCACCAGGCTGGTGATGTCGGTATCCTGGATGTAGGTCAGGCTGTCGATCTGCACGCTGTTGTCATAGTCGGTGGAGACGATGCTGGCGTCGTTATCCGCGCCATCCTCGTCGCCGGAGGCGTCTGCGTCCCCGCCTTCCGTGGCGGAGCTGTCCGCGCTGGAGGAGGCGGAGGAGCCAGAGCCGGAGTCGGAGGTGCCGTCAGAGCCGGAGCCGCCGCACCCGGTCAGCAGGCCCAGCATCATGGCCAGCGCCAACAGCAGAGGCAGTGCGGATTTCGTTGCTTTTCTTGTTTTCATTTTGTACTCCTTTCTTGTGCCCCAATGTTTCTGCGGGGTCACTTCATGCAACCATTATACAAAAACAAGGTCTTAAAACAATCCGCTTTTTGCATGGTCGATTCAGTTTGTGAATCGCCGATTCCGGACGAAATGACGCCGCATCGGTACGATTGAACTCTCACTCAGCCCTGTTTCTTTACAAGAAAGGCATTTACTTTCACAAAAAATGATGTTTTTCACAAAAAAGAGACAGCCTGGCGGGGGTACGCCAGGCTGTCAACGGGAATCACCGGTTCTCAAAGACGAATCGGTCGTCGTATTTCACTTCGCAATCCGCATAGCGGGAGACGCGCATATGAAGCTTCGTCTCCGGGTCCTTCGGCCCGGCATCGCCGGGGTGGGGCGCGTCCCGCATCCAGATGGTATTCCCCTCCTCATCCTGCTGGGGGGCGGGCATATGGAAGGGGGGCTTTCTGTCCGGCTCCCCCTCGTGTCCGGCGAGGATGTAGTCGATATTCTCGGCCACCCGCTCCACCAGGGCAGCGTCCAGCTTACCCATGTGGCCGTGGCAGACCCAGTCATAGTCCCCGCGGAAGGCCGCCAGGCGGTGGAACTGCGCCCCCACCGTTTCCACACAGTGCTGGATGTCCTTGCCGAAGGGGCCAATCTCATCCCCGATGAACAGGATTTTGGAGGCGCTGTCCAGCAGCGCGATGGAGCCCGCCGCATGGTCAGGGACTTCAAATACCAGCAGGCTGCGGCCGCCCAGGTCGATGACATCTCCGTCCTTCACGATTTCCTTCCGATAGTCCTGGGGGAAGGTGACGCCGTCAAAGCTGGGGAAGGGAACAGTGGCCAGCGGCGCGGTGGCGGCGGACATGATGGCGCTCTCAAACAGGCCGTTCAGCGCCGTGTGGTCAAAGTGGTCATGGGTGTTCACCACCCGATTCACCGGGCGGCTGGTCAGCATCTGGCAGAATGCGCGAATATCCCCGCAGCCGTAACCGGTGTCGATGACGATGGCCTCCCGGCTCCCTTCCACCAGGTAGCTCAGGCAGCCCTCGCTGGCGATTTGCCAGACGCCGTCTCCGATGAGCGTCGATGCGTAATAGGGCTCGTCCATTCTGCGCAGCAGCTTGCTGTCGCGGTTCTGGAGCAGGATGTGATGTTTCGCTGAATAATCAAGTTTCATGAGGTTCCCTCCGCTTTTTGTTTGATGTGCTGATATAGGTTGTTGTCCTTATTGTATCGCACTTTTTGTAAAGAACAATTCACATTTTGAATCGGCGATTCAAAAATCGACGACTTTTCCGTTGCATCGGGGTTTGAGGGCCGCTTGACAAGCATTTATCCTTCGTGTAAACTATTCCATATAGCAGTTTTCCAATAGACAGGAGGGGTTCCCATTGAAGTTAGAATACTTGAACGAATTCATCACGCTGTCTGAGACGAAGAATTATTCTGTCTGCGCGGACGCGCTCTATATTTCCCAGCCGTCCCTGACCAGGCACATTCAGGAGCTGGAGAAGGAGCTGGGGGTCCCCCTGTTTGAGCGCGCCGCCCGCGGCGTGGTGCTGACAGAGGAGGGCAACCTTTTCATCCCCCTACGCAAGGGAACTGGGCGGGTTATAATACGAAGTGCAACACCCAAAAATCTCTGAAATAAAGAAAGA
>JAJQFX010000167.1 GCA_021200895.1 Clostridiales bacterium
TAATTTTTCAGTTTTCGTGTCCAGTTTTTGTTGACTAGTGCAGGGGGGCCACAGGTCCCCCTCTTGAGCCGCCCTCTTTCCCCTATTTCTCGGCGGAGCGAGAAATAGGGCCCCCGGAGGGAAAACACCAATTTCCTTTATCAATCCTTGTCTGAGGAGTGTAATCTCCTTAAATTGATAATATTGCCTCTCAGCGGCGGCACAACCCCGCGCAAACCGCAACCCCCACCCTCCCGCCTGCGCGGGAGGGTGGGGGTTCTTTCATTGTGCTTCCCGCAGGAAGGTTCCCCGGCTTACCAGCCGGAGTTGCCGCTGCCGCCGAAGCCGTTGCCGGAGCTGCCGGAGCTGCCGCTGCCGCCCCAGGGGTAGGAGTAGCTGCCGCTGCTGCCGTCGTCGGAGGAACCGCTGGAGGAGTCGTCGCTGGTGGAGGTGTCCTCCGGCTGCTCCTCGTCCAGGGTGACGGTGATGGTGAAATACTCGCCGCTGCGGTACACCAGCAGGGTCATTTCCTCCCCGGCCTTATGGCTGCTCTTGGCGTCGATGAGCTCGGCGGAGCTGGTGATTTCCGTCCCGTCCACGGCGGTGATGATGTCGCCGGCCTGGAGGCCCGCCGTCTCGGCGCAGGAGCCCTCATTCACGGAGTTGACGTAAGCGCCCACCACATACTGGTCAGGGTACATCTGGGCCATGATGGAGGAGATGGTGGAGACGCTGATGCCCAGATAGGGCTTGCCGGTGACGTAGCCATACTCCATCAGGTCGTTCATGATGTCCACCGCGTCGTTGATGGGGATGGCGAAGCCGATGCCCTCGATGGTGGCGGTGGAGGTGTCATAGGCGGAGGAGGAATACTTGGCGTTGACGATGCCGATGACCTCGCCGTAGGCGTTGAACAGGGGGCCGCCGGAGTTGCCGGAGTTGATGGTGCAGTCGGTCTGGAGCAGGTTCATGACGGTACCGTCGCTCATGGTGATGGCCCGATCCAGGGAGGAGACGATGCCGGAGGTGGTGGTGTTGGCCAGTTCACCCAGGGCGTTGCCGATGGACACCACCGTGTCGCCGATGGAGAGGAGGCTGCTGTCCCCCAGGGTGACGCCGTGGAAGGTCTCGCCGTCGGCGGCCTCGATTTTGATGATGGCCACGTCCTGGTCCTCATCGCCGCCCACATAGGTGGCCTCGTAGCTGGTGGCGCCGTCGCTGAGGGTGACGGACATGGCCAGCTGGTCCTCCACCACATGGTAGCAGGTCATGATATAACCGTCGTCCGAGATGAAGAAGCCGGTGCCGGCCCCGGTGCCGCTGCTGGTGGACACGGTGATGCAGACTACGCTGTCGCTGTACGCCTCATAGATTTGGGCGACGGCCATCTCGTCCCCGGCCTCCACCAGCTCGGTGGTGGCGGAGACGGCGGTGCGGTCGCTGGCGTACACCGTGGTGGCGTCCGTGCTGATTTCGGTGCTGTTGCCGGTGAGGGTCAGGGCGGCGTAGGCCCCGCCGAACCCGGCCCCGCAGCCCAGCAGGGCGCAGACGATAGCCAGCGCCACCGCCTTGCCGCCGGTGAAGCCCTTCTTCTGCTTTTTCTGCTTCGGAGGCTTGGGGGGCTGGGACGGCTCCGCCGTGTAGCGGGGGGCCTGATAGGACTGCTGCCGGTTGGGGTTGGGGGTGGAGGAATAGGTGGCGTTCTCGCTGCCGTTGTAAGCGCTGCCGTTGTAAGCGCCGCTGTTGTAAGCGCCGTTGTAGCCGCCGCCGGGCTGGCCGTAGCAGCTCCCCTGCTGATTGTAGCCGGAGTAGCCGCCCTGCTGGTTGTTCAGGGGAGCGGTTTCGTCCTCGCTGCCCAGGGGGTTGTACCGGGAACCGGCCCCCGCCCCGTTGTAGCTGCCGTAGGAGGGGTCATAGCTGCCGGGCTGGCTGCTGCCGGACTGGGTGTTTTCCGGATTGTAGCTGTTCTGAGCGTTCTCCGGGTTGGGCGCTTCGCCGCCGGTGGTATTGTTCTGCTGGTTAGGGTCGTTGTAATACATATAAGTACACTCCTTTTCTGAATCAGTCTGTCTCGGAATGGCATCTTCTATACGAGTGTTAGGATACTAAAAGATTATGTCCAAAGTATGAAGAATCGCGCAATAATTTTTTATTTTTCCTGAAACATTCTTTCAGCTTTCCTATCTAATTGGGCGGCTCCGGCGCTGGGGGCCGCTCCGCCCGGTCAGCTGCACACAGTATATGCTACGCATCTTAAAGTAATCTGAAAAAATCGTTCAACTGAGGGAATTATCGCGCCGCAGAAACAGGGAAGCGCCTGAAAGCTGTGCAAAAAACGGTGGAAATGTGGGAAAATGTGCGAAACTTGGGGCGTTTCCGCCACGGGAGGCGGCGGAAATCGCGGTTGATAACGGTTATCACGCCTTTATAAAGAGCTATGTCTAAGGAAAAGCACCCCCCTCCGTCCCCTCCTGTCCAGCAATGTCATCAATTTAAGGGTATTGTACGCCTTAAGACGAGAGTTAATGAAGGAAATAGGCGGTTGCCTGCCGGGGCCTGATTCTCCTTAGATATGATTCTTTGAAGGAATGAAGTGATAAACTAAAACTGGACACGGAGGGGGTAGAAATTGGACACGGTTCAG
>JAJQFX010000201.1 GCA_021200895.1 Clostridiales bacterium
GGGGGGGGGGCGCCCCCCACCCCCCCCCCAAACCCCGCCTTCTTTCCCCCATTTATTGGCGGTACAATAATTGGGGCCCCCGGAGGGAACAAACGTTGTTCCTTTATCATTCCTTATCTACGGAACGCCTTGTTGGCAACCCCTCTGCCTCCTCTTTCCGGGGCGGCTGGCGTCACAGGTTTCAGGGCGACGCCCGGGGCCTGCCTCAGGGGCGTTCCTCCGGCCACAGCGGCGAGGGGTACAGCCCCTCCGCCGTCTTGTCCGCCAGGGCCTGCACCACGGCGGGCCGGTCAGCCTGATAGGTGACGCCGTACCACTTATCCCGGCTCTCCAGCATTTTGACGTCGGCCTTGCCCTCCTCCAGCAGACGGGTCACTACCGACGGGAGGAAGTACTCCCCTTTCAGGGGGTTCTTCGCCAGGGCCTCGTCCAGGAAGGCGGGGAACCCGGCGGTGGTCTCCGTCAGGAAGCTGGGCTGGAAGCACCACAGGTTCATGGATACCAACGTATCCGGAGCCAGGGTCAGCCAGCGCTCCCCGCCGTCCAAGGTGGAGCGGATAGCCCCGTCCCGCACCTCGATGCAGGTGTGTTCCGTCACGCTTTGCAGCATACCGCCGTCGGTGACGCAGATGCCACGGGCCACGCTGCCGTGCTCCGTCACCGTGTTGGCCAGATAATAGCCCACCATGGCGTAGTGGTAGCGCCCCGGCTCGTCCGCCGTGGCGGACAGGAACTGATAGGCCTCCCGGAAGGCTTCTGGCCCATAGCAATCGTCGGCGTTGATGACGGCGAAGGGGGCATCCACCACGTTCCGGGCGGCGTAGATGGCGTGGGCGGTGCCGAAGGGCTTCACCCGCCCCTCCGGCACGGCGTAGCCCTCTGGCAAATCGTCCAGCTGCTGGAAGGCGTAGCGCACCTCCATGTGCCGGGACACCCGGCGGCCCACCGTCTCCCGGAAGGCGTCCTCGATTTCGTGCTTGATGATGAACACTACGGTGTCAAACCCGCCCCGATGGGCGTCGTAGATGGAGTAGTCAATGATGAACTCTCCCCCCGGCCCCACCGGGTCCATCTGCTTCAGGCCGCCGTAGCGGCTGCCCATACCGGCGGCCAGCACCACCAGGACCGGTTTTTTCATAGGGATCTCTCCTTTTGTTTCCATTGCCATATCAGGCGAAAGACGATATAATAGAATGTGAACCGATACCCTTACTATAGCACACCGGAGGGCGGCGCGCAAGCGTCCCGCGCCGGGCAAAGGAGAACCAACCATGACAAAAACAGAGCGAATCTTTGAAGCCGATGTATCCTGCCGGGCGTTTACCGCCTCCGTCCTGTCCTGCGCACCGGGGAAAAAGGGCGGCTATGAAGTGGTGCTGGACAGGACCGCCTTCTTCCCGGAGGGCGGCGGACAGCCGGGAGACCGGGGTACCCTGGGGGGCGTGACCGTCACCGACACCCACGAGCGGGACGGGGTCATCCTCCACTACACTGACGGCCCACTGGAGCCGGGAGCCGCCGTCACCGGCGCGCTGGACTGGACGTTCCGCTTTGACAATATGCAGAACCACTCCGGGGAGCATCTCCTCACCGGGGTGATTCACAAAAAGACGGGCTGCCACAACGTGGGCTTCCACATGGGGACGGACACCATCACCGTGGATTTGGACGTGGAAATCACCCCGGAGGAGTTGGCAGAGTACGAGGTGGAGGCCAACCGGGTGGTGTGGCAGGACATCCCCTGCCGGGCCTGGTACCCGGAGCCGGAGGAACTGGCGGCGCTGGAGTACCGCTCCAAGAAGGCGCTGGAGGGGGCGGTGCGCCTGGTTTCCTTCCCCGGGGCGGACTTGTGCGCCTGCTGCGGCACCCATGTGACCTCCTCCGGCCAGGTGGGGCTCATCAAGCTTATCAGCGTCCAGAAGTTCCGGGGCGGCAGCCGCATTGAAATGCTGTCCGGCCGCCGGGCCCTGGCCTACATACACGCCATCGAGGGGCAGAACCATGCCGTCTCCGTGGCCCTCTCCGCCAAGCCTATGGAGACCGCCAAAGCGGTGGAGCGGCTGAAGGAGGAGAACGCCCGCCTGACCTACCGCGCTGTGGCGCTGGAGACGGAGGCCTTCGCCCGCATCGCGGCGGCCTGCGCCGGGGAGGGCAACGTGGTGCACTTTGAGGACGGCCTCACCGCCGACGGCGTGCGGAAGCTGGCGGTGGCCATCATGGAGCAGTGCGGCGGGGTGGCCGCCGTGTTCTCCGGCGATGACGCCCAGGGGTACAAGTACGCCCTGGGCCAGACCGGCGGCGACCTCCGGGGGCTGGTGAAGGAGCTGAACCGCGCCCTCTCCGGCCGAGGCGGAGGGAAGCCCTTCTTCGCCCAGGGCAGCGTGGCCGCCCGGCGGGAGGAGATAGAAGCGTTCCTGGCCGCCCGGCTGGGGTGAAGGGCAGAGGGCAAGATTATCAATTTTAGGGGATTACACTCCTCAGACAAGGATTGATAAAGGAAATAGGTGTTTTCCCTCCGGGGGCCTGAGTACCGCCTGCTGACCCTTTACGGTATCCTCCTCGGACAGTGACCCTCGCCAGCATAGCTGGCATCGGTTTCCGGCTAAAAATGTGCC
>JAJQFX010000183.1 GCA_021200895.1 Clostridiales bacterium
GCGCGATGGTGCGGCCAATGCCCTTGGGGGAACCGGCGCCGGTGACAAGAACGACCTGACCATTGAACTCTAACATAAGAAATACTTCCTTTCTGAATATGAAATGATGATTTTTTGGGGTTCCCTCCGGCAAACCAGGGGTGCGCTTGCCGGAGGAGTGCTTAGGAAACAGCTGAATGAGGTAAGATACCTTTCATTTGCTGTATGACATAAGAAGTGAAAATTTTTAAGCGTTCAGTTCCTTTGCCAGCTCCACGATGTGCTCCACGGTGACGCCGTTGATAGCCAGCAGGCGCTCATAGGGGGCGGACTGACCGAACTGGTCCTGGATACCCACCCGGCGGAGAATGCCCTTGCCGCTCTCAGCGACCACCTCGGCCACGGCGCTGCCCAGACCGTTGAGGATGTTGTGGTCCTCCACAGTGATGATCTTGCCGATGTCGTTGACGCAGGCGGTGACAGCCTCCACGTCCAAGGGCTTGATGGTGTGCATATCCAGCACCCGGGCGGAGATGCCCTCGGCGGCCAGCACCTTGGCGGCCTCGATAGCCAGGCGGACGGTGTCGCCGTTGGCGATGATGGCTACGTCCTTGCCGTCCTGGAACTGATGGGCCTTGCCGATGGTGAATTCAACGCTCTCGTCATAGATGACGGGGATGGCGTCACGGGTGAAGCGCAGGTAGACGGGGCCGTTGAACTCTGTGGCTGCGCGGACCAGCTTCCGGGCGGACCAGTAGTCGGCGGGCATAACGACGGTCATGTTGGGGATGGTGCGGAGAATGCCCATGTCCTCGATGGCCTGGTGGGATGCGCCGTCGTTGGCGGGGGTCACGCCGCCGTGAGAGCAGGCGATCTTCACGTTCAGCTTGGGATAGCAGATCTCCTGGCGGATCATCTCGCACATCCGCATGGAGCCGAAGGCCGCGTAAGTGACCACGAAGGGAATCTTGCCGCAGGAGGCCAGACCAGCCGCCACGCCAGCGCCGTTCTGCTCCGCGATACCCACGTTCAGGTGCTGCTGGGGCAGCTGCTGCCGGAACGCGCCGGTCTTGCAGCTCTTGCCGATGTCAACGTCCACTACCAGAATGTCGGGGTTTTCCTTGCCCAGGGCGACGATCTCGTCACCAAAGCCGTCACGGGTCGGCAGCTTGACAGTTTCACTCATTTCTGTTCTCCTCCTTTAGCAGGACACATACTGGGTGTCCAGTTCAGCGATGGCCTGTTTGTACTGCTCCTCGTTGGGGGCGGTGCCGTGCCAGCCACAGACGTTCTCCATGTAGGAAACGCCCTTGCCCTTGACGGTGTGGCCGAAGATGCACTTGGGCTTGCCGTCCTTGGTGGCGACAGCCAGGTCCAGAGCCTTGACCATCTCGGCCATGTCGTTGCCGTTGATCTCATACACGTCGAAGCCGAAGGCCCGGAACTTGGCGCCCAGGTCCACGGGAGGCATGACCTCGTCGCAGGTGCCGTCCAGCTGGAGGTTGTTGTAGTCCACAAAGACCACCAGGTTGTCCAGCTGATACTTATAAGCGGTCTGGCAGGCTTCCCAGATCTCGCCCTCGTTGCACTCGCCGTCGCCCACGGCGGAGAACACCCGGTAGCTCTGCCCGTTCAGCTTGGCGGCGATGGCCATGCCAACGGCGCAGGCCAGGCCCTGGCCCAGGGAGCCGGTGGGGATGTCGATGCCGGGGCACTTCATGTTGGGGTGGCCCTGGAGGATAGAGCCTTCCTTGCGGAGGGTGTCCAGCTCCTTCATGGGGAAGTAGCCCTTCATGGCGAGAGCGGCGTACTGAGCGGGGCAGACATGCCCCTTGGAGAGAACGAAGCGGTCACGGTCCGGCCAGTAGGGGTTCTGGGAGTCCACGTTCATCTCATGGAAGTAGCAGGCGGTCACGAACTCGGCCACCGACAGGGAGCCGCCGGGATGACCCGACTGGGCCTTGTAAATCATGGAGATGACGTTCTTTTTCAGGTCTACACAGGTGTTTTGCAGCTGTGCAATGCTCATGTCTTTCATAATAAGCACCTTCCTTTTGAATTTAGGAGACAAAGATAGTGGAAATGCCGGGGACATAGGTGATCAGCAGCAGCACCGCGATGGAGGCGATGAGCAGCGGCACAATGGCCTTGCTGATTTCCTTCAGGTTGACGTTCGCCACGCCGCAGGCCACGTAGAGGTTGACGCCCACGGGAGGGGTGTACAGGCCGATGGCCAGGTTGACGATCATGACCACGCCTAGGTGGATGAGGTTGATGCCCAGGGCCTCCGCCACGGGGACGAACAGGGGAACGAAGATGTACAGCGCGGAGGTGGAGTCCAGGAAGCAGCCCGCGATGAGCAGGATGATGTTGACGATGATGAAGAACACGATGGTGGAGCCGCCGGTGATGGATTCCAGCGCGCCGCTGATGGCCACGTCCAGACGGGCGCGGGTCAGCACGTAGGCGAACAGACCGGCGCAGGCGGTAATGAACATGACGGTGGCGGTGGTGCAGGCGGAGTCGATGATGATGGCCCACAGTTCCTTCAGGCGAACGGTGCGGTAGATGAACACGCCGACCACCAGGCCGTAGACCACGGCGACCGCAGC